>JADHWO010000092.1 GCA_016783445.1 Candidatus Aminicenantota bacterium | reverse complement strand
AGCCAAAAAGCCCGCAAGAAACTCTTGTAATTAACTGTGAAAAATTCCCTCCAGAAGGGTCTCAATCCATATCCAGATTTATTGTTAAAGCCTACGAGTTAGGCTGGAAGAACTATATAACATTTAACTGGAGAGGCCAGAGATTTTGTGGGTGCGGACTGGGTCCAGAGTCCAGCGATATTCGAATAGATGTGTATGGAAGTTCAGGCGATTACCTTGCTTCGGGCCTTGATGGTGCAGAAATTGCTGTTCATGAAAACGCCCAGGACCAGGTAGCACAGATCATGAAAAGCGGGAAACTCGTGATCTATGGCGATGTTGGACAGACCTTTATGTATGGAGCAAAAGGCGGCGAAGTTTATGTCCTTGGAAATGCTGCCGGAAGACCGCTGATAAATGCTGTTGGTGTGCCAAAGGTTGTTATAAACGGAACATGTCTGGACTATCTGGCAGAATCCTTCATGGCAGGCAATCCCCTGGAAGGAGGAGGATTTGTAATCCTTAACGGCATTAAATTTAATGAAATGGGTGAATTAACCGAAACAGAAACTCCTTATCCCGGAGGCAATCTTTTCTCACTTGCCTCGGGCGGGGCTATCTATATCAGAGATCCATTTTTAAAAGTCGAGGAAAACCAGTTGAATGGTGGTCGGCTTGTCAAGTTAACAAAAAAAGACTGGGAGCTCATTCTTCCATATTTAAAAGAGAATGAAAGGCTCTTTAACATCCCAGTTAAACGCTTATTGAGTGTAAATGGTGAGGTACTACCTTTTAACCAGGTTTACCGAAAAGTAGAAGCAGTTGAATTAAAAATTTTATCAGGTACTCACTATTAGAAAAATGCCAAACTTTTTTTCATTCAAGAAAATGGTACTCTTCCATTTTGTATGGGTAATAATAAATAAATATTCGGGGATGGCCTCGCTTCCATTCAGATTTTTCACGCCATCCCTTCTTCATTCTATTCAACGCATAAGCGAAGGGCAGTGAGTGAGAAAAACCGTTTGAAGGCAAAGCGGGCATGGTTCCTCTCCGGGATGGAGAGGAGAGCGAAGCCTGAAATCGAGCAGCTTTTGTCTCGCTGGGACAAAAGTTGCGTGTTTTCTGAATCCACTGGCCTGAGCTTATACATACTCGCCACCCGACTCTGTCGGGTCTCCTTGAAGAGCGATTCAGGAAGGCTAAATCTTCAAAGTCGCATCATCCATCCCCAAATATTTACTTATTAAATTGAATAAATTTATTTCACTATTGAAGGAGATGAAAAATGAAAGAATTACAAGTTAATGTAAAATGCCCCTACTGTAAGAAAAATATTATGGATGAGGATAAAACAATAGACGGCTATCCAAGTGTTAGAGTCATTATCCAGGTTGGCAACAAGCGTGGAGTCCTCCACCTCAGTTCAATCTATGGCAGCTACAACATCAGTTCTGAAATCAATATCCCCATGGATGAACTAGTACTATTTTTCTGTCCCTACTGTGACTATTCTCTTATTACTAAAAATATGTGTGATAAATGCAGCGCCCCTATGACATCTTTTGAACTAATAAACGGTGGGAAAGTTCAGATTTGTTCAAAACGAGGATGTAAAAAACATTTAATTGAATTTTCGAATCTAACTCAAGAAATCTCCGAATTCTACAACGTTTATTCAACATCTTCAGCTCCATTACATAAAAAGTAAAAAACATTTTATTTAATTCCGAAATATGGTGTCAGGCCTTGACGCTGACTATCTATAAAAAATGGAAAAAGGGGGGAAAAAGAAAACGCCCCCGACGGGATTTGAACCCGTGCTGCCGCCTTGAAAGGGCGGTGTCCTAGACCAGGCTAGACGACAGGGGCGCTGAGGGTTGGTGAGCCGTGCTGGACTCGAACCAGCGACACCCGGCTTAAAAGGCCGGTGCTCTCCCTCTGAGCTAACGGCCCAAGTAAAACAAAAGTGTATTTATAATTGAAAGAAATAAAAGAGTCAATATCAGCTTGTGACTTCAATCTTAACGATGATCCATCTTCCTCGACGTGGTAGATTCAAAGTCTCATCTTTTAGGTTATATTTTCTCAAATACAATTTATAATTCTTCGTCTCTGACTTAGCCACCGTCTTAATTTCGACTTCTTTGAAATGAACCTCTCCGGTTAATTCTCTTATATTGGGAAGATCGCCAGCTCCGAGGGAAAAATTAGTGATGCTTTCTTCCCTTGCTGCATCAGCTTTGACCACATTGTAATCCGTTTGAAGCTTTTGATGGTTTGCATAGATTTCCTCATATCTTGTTTTCAGCTCATCAACTTTTTTCTGGGCTGCTCTTTTAGCCGCTCTTGTCCGTGCTCTTTCCAGTTCAAACTCAGCATCATCCAGATCCCCTTTTGCTTCAACAGTTGTAATAATAGACTCTTCCTGCTGTTTCTTAAATCCAACCTCTTTTTTATTCAACTCAGGCAATGTATACAGCTCAACGTTTTCTTCTGTGACACTAGTAATTTCCCAGCTTTCTGCCTCTATTAACACTGGTTCTAAAGCCATAGTCGACAAAGTCGTCCTATCCCCCATGTTTGAAGCATGAATATATTTTTTTAAAATCTGATCTTCAGGGGGCGACGAACAGCTTTGCATGACCCATAAAAGAAGAATAATCCCGATTAAAGAGAGACTTTTTCTTTTCATTATTCCTCCTTCCTATTTAAAGTTAGTTTAACTTTTCTAAATTTTATTTTTTTTCAAGTAAAAAAGCAAGCTTAAATAATAGGGATTCTTGAAAAAAATTCCCCAAAATCTGAAGTCCTATTGAGAGCTTCTTCCGGCTAAGGCCAACGGGTATAGAAATGGCAGGAATTCCAGACAGGTGAGCCATTACCGTAAATTTATCAGAAAGGTACATGGCAATATGGTCTTCTATCTTAATCAGTTGCGGAGCGCGAAGCGATTTTTCCTCTTCTGTCAATCTTAAATGGGCAAGGTTACAGATATGTTCTATATTGATTTTTGGTTTCATTTTGCCTGAATTATAGGAAAGAGCATTTAAAAAATCAATTTGGTAGTTTTTTTCTATTTTTTCCAACATTTTTTTATTTTTTTATTGACAAGAACAAATTTTCCAAATAGAATTTAGTGTAATTATAAGAAAATTGATACTATCCCTATAATTACAATTTGTTTTATAGTTAATGTAGGAATATTCCTATAAGAGATTATCCTGTTGATAATCTAATCTTGTCTCTTTTAATTACAACTTAAATTTTATTAACATTTAAGAGAATTTTGAAAAAACATTAAAATGTCCGATATTCTTCACTCAGATTATTTTTTCCTTCCATCGTTAAAGATTTTTTTTTGTTATAATCCATAAATTTATAAAGGAGGTACGAGATGGCAGTTAGAGTAGCTGAAGAGTGGTTTACCATCTGTGCAGGATGTGAAATAACCATCCTTGACATTGGAGAGCCACTCATTGACATTTTATCCAAACTTGAGATCGTCCATATGCCGGTCCTTATGGATCATAAGTTATATGGACAGATGGGTGACCAGCCAGGCCCGGAAATTCCTGAAGCTGATATTGGAATTATTTCTGGAGGGATCCGGACGGAAGAGAACAAAGAAATAGCTGAGGAGATGAGGAAAAAGACCAAAACACTTATTGCTCTGGGGTCCTGTGCCTGTTATGGCGGTTTACCAGCTCTGGCCAATCAATTTACGGTTGATGAAATTCATGAAAAGGTTTTTCGAGGTTGTGTTACTACCGATTCGGCAGATACACCTAATGAAGTGTCACCATTTACTGATAGAATTTATGCTTTGCATGAAGTCGTAAATGTTGATTTAAAATTGCCCGGTTGTCCAACAACACCTGAGATGGTCGCTGAAGCGCTTACTGCACTTTTAGAGGGGAGAGAAATCCAACTTCCTCAAAAGAGTGTATGTGATGAATGCCCAACTATCAGAAAAGAGAAAGCTATAGGAAGTATAAAAAGACCCCTTGAACCCGTTGAATTTGAACCAGGAAAACCTCTGGATACTGTTCGTTGTTTCATGGAACAGGGTTTCTTGTGCAATGGCCCCGCTACAAGAGCAGGCTGTGGGGGAGCAGAGAAAACACCTCGATGCATAAAAGCATACATGCCATGCCGGGGATGTTTTGGACCTCTCTCAGATGAAGCCAATCCGATGGTTGATATGATGGGGGCTCTGTCCAGTATAGGGCTTGATTTAAAACAAATACCAGACCGCGCTGCAACATTTAACAGATTTTCCGGGGCCGGTCGCCTGAGACCTATTCCAAAGAGGAGTTAAATCATGGGAAAAACACTAACTATACAACCAGTCACAAGGATCGAAGGACACGCTAAAATTACTATCCAGCTCGATGACGCTGGAAATGTAAGCGACACTCAAGTTAATGTCCTTGAATTAAGGGGCTTTGAGAAATTCTGTGTCGGTAAACCAGTCGAAGAGATGCCGAGGATTACCACGCGTATTTGCGGGGTTTGTCCCTGGTCTCATCATAATGCATCCGCCAAGACAACTGATGTGATTTTTGGCGTGGAGCCGCCTCCTGCTGGAAAAAAACTGAGAGAGCTGTGTAACAGCATCGCTTTTATTGAAGAACACATACTCCATTTCTATTTTTTAGCTGGAGCGGATTTTATTCTTGGACCGGAAGCGGATTATTCAGTCAGGAATGTTATTGGAATTCTGAAGGAAGCCCCAGATATCGGCAGAAGAGTGGTTAAAAGCAGGCACATGGCAGCCAAGATGTTGGAGACGATTGCCGGGAAAGCCATTCATCCTGCTGCTGCTGTTCCTGGAGGATTCAGCCGCCCATTACTAGAGGAAGAGCGAAAAGAGCTTAAGCAGATGGCAGATGAATTACTCGAATTTTCAAAATTTTCTATCTCATTTGCCAAAGAGAACCTCTTTGCTAAATATTTGGAAGTTGTTAAATCTCTTGGTGTTATAAACACGGGATTTTTAGGAACTGTGACTGAAGATGGCTCACTCGATCTTTATGATGGAAAACTGAGAATGATGCAATCCGACGGTTCTTTTGAAGATTTCAAATACGATGAGTACACAGATTATATCAGCGAACATGTTGAACCCTGGTCCTATTTGAAGTTCCCATATATGAAGAAAGCAGGTGAGTTTTCTATGGATCTTGATAATCCAAATGGGATTTACCGGACCAATACACTGGCTAGAATTAATGTTTGTGATAAAATCAATACCCCTTTAGCTCAAGCTGAACTTGAAGAATTTAGAGAAAAATTCGGTCGACCTGCCCAACAGACTCTACTCTATCACTGGGCAAGGTTGATTGAACTGCTCTATAATGCAGAACATGTTGTACGACTTCTTGAAGACCCTGAGATCACCAGCACAGATACAAGAAAAAAAGTGGAAGTGAGAGCAGCTAGAGGAATTAGCAGTGTAGAAGCACCCAGAGGAACACTGATCCACGACTATGAGACAGACGAGAATGGTCTCATAACAAATGTCAACTTGATCGTAGGCACTACACATAACAATGCTCCTATTAATATGTCTGTTAAAAGTGCAGCTATAGACTTGATTAAAGATGGCAAATATGATGAGGGAATTCTGAACAAGGTCGAGATGATGATCAGAGCTCATGATCCCTGTCTTTCCTGCGCTACGCACAAGTTGGATGGAAAAATTGGTGTAAAGATTTATATTGTTGATCCTGAAGGAAATAAATTAGCTACATTTTCCAATTGAACCACGAGGCCAAATTTAATATTCTCTAAATTTTTCTTAGAGTCTGATCTAAAACTGAATTCCAGCTATTTTAAAGCTGAAATTTATCCTCAACGCTAGAGGTGGATGCCTCTATTTAGAAATGGAACAACTTCCTGTTTACTGCCGAAAAGAAATCTTAATAGCCGGGTGTGGGAATAAGCTTTTTGGTGATGATGGATTTGGGCCCGAAGTCGTTGAATATCTAACAGACCATTACAACATTCCAGAAAATATATGCTTATTAGACGTGGGGACGGCAATAAGAAAAATCCTCTTTACTATTACTTTAAGTGAGCCTCGACCGAAGGTTATTGTTGTTATTGATGCTGTGGATAAAGGCAGAGAACCAGGTGAAATTTTTGATATTTCCCTTGATGAAATTCCATTAGAAAAAATAGATGATTTTTCAATCCATCAAGTCCCTTCTTCAAATCTTTTAAAGGAATTGCAGGATTTATGTTCGGTTAAAGTAAGAGTAATGGTCTGTCAAATTAAAACCATACCAGAAACAATGGAATCTGGATTATCCGAACCAGTCAAAAAAGCCGTTCCTCTAATGGCTAAAAGGATCGCAGAAGAGTACTTTTAACATATATTTTGTAACATTGACTTTTTGATATCTGAATAGTTACCATATATCTCTGAAAATAAAGATTCATGGAGATACAGAGTTAGAGCGAATAAAACGATGTCAGCAGGTATTATAAACCAGATGTTTTGGATACACTTAAAATAAACACCAAGGAAGACTAAAATGACTTTAAAAGAAATTAAAGAACTCCTTCAAGCCGAAGTTATCGTCGGGAAAAACTGTCTTGATGAAGAAATCATGTTTGCTGGAGGATCTGACCTTATGAGTGATGTCCTGGCTTTTGGTAAACCTGGACTCCTCCTTCTGACTGGTTTATCTAATGCTCAATCGGTCAGGACAGCAAATATAATCGAAACAAAAGCCATTATGTATGTTCGGGGCAAAAAACCGGATAAGGCTGGAATAGCTTTAGCCAGAGAAAAAGGAATTCCCCTTCTTTCAACAAAACACATGATGTACACAGCCTGTGGCCTTCTCTTCAGTCATGGCCTTCCGGGAGTAAGTGGCCTCTCGTCTAAAAAATGACAAAAAGCGACGAAACTCTATTATCTCAACACTTTGAAATCACAGGTGGGGATTTCAACAATGCCGGAAAGGCATCAACTAGCATCAAGGAAATTCTCCAGGAAATCGGTATCGACTCTTCGATCACTGTCCGCACATCCATTGCCTCTTACGAAGCAGAAATGAATGTTGTTATGTATGCTCGAAGAGGTGAACTTACTCTGAACATTACTCCTGAGAAACTTCATCTCAAGCTAAAAGATGAAGGTCCTGGGATTAAAAACATAGATATGGCTATGCAGGAAGGATTCTCTACGGCTACTGACGAAATGCGAGAAATGGGATTTGGGGCAGGTATGGGGCTTCCCAATATAAAAAAAAATGCTGATAAATTTGAGCTTTTCTCAATCCCTGGCAAAGGAACTTCACTAGACATAATATTTTGTTTGAATAAAACAGAAAAAAAATGAATCAATATTATCATTCCATCCGCATTGATACGGAAAAGTGTGATGGCCGGATGAAATGCCTGCGGGTGTGTCCTACTCAAGCCATCAGGGTAAGAAATGGAAAGGCTGCGATCATCGAAGAGAAATGTATCGATTGTGGAGAATGTATCACAGCCTGTCCTAATAATGCCATCATCCCTTTGACAGACCCCTTTGGAGAACTCACTAAATTCCGCCATACAGTCGCTATGCCCTCTCCTGCTCTTTATGCTCAATTCGGAAGAGAAATCTTACCTGAGAAAATCCTTTCCGGGATAAATAATCTGGGATTTGATAGTACTTTTGACCTGGCTTTGACATGCGGAGAAGTCAGCTTCGCCATCCAGGAATATCTCCGGGAATACAAGGGGCCTAAGCCACTCATCTCCAATGTTTGTCCGACCGTGGTGCGTTTGATCCAGGTCAAGTATCCTGAGCTCACTGACCAGATAATTCCTATTGAACCTCCAAGAGAATTGGCCGCCCGAGAGATCAAAAAGAAAAAATCAAAACAACTTAAACTTAAAGAGAATGAGATCGGCACTTTTTATCTCACTCCTTGTCCTGTAAAAATGATCTCTATAAAACAACCCGCAGAAAAGGGGAAATCTTATTTAGACGGAGCCATTTCCATCTCAGATATTTACGGCCCCCTCCTCTCCGCCATGCAGGGTATAAATAAAGGCAGTTACAGGGAAGCACTGGAAAACATCTGTATTCTTGGAGTAGGGTGGGCAATGGTTGGTGGTATCTGCCGAACTCTAAGGTTAAAAAATTCCCTGGCTGTTTCAGGACTAACTGAACTTTTAAAAGTCTTTAACGATATTGAAAGGGGAAAACTTAGAAACATTGACTTTATCGAAGCCTATTCATGCGCCCAGGGATGCGTGGGAGGCTCCCTGACAGTAGAAAACGTGTATATCTCCTATAATAAAATCCTTAAATTGATTGAGACCTTAGAGTACGAACAAATTAAAGCCTGCCCGGATATCAGGGAAGTCCGCAAACGTTACAGCCAGCAATACTTTTTTATCAAAGGCAAATTTGAACCCCGTCCCCTCAAACCTCTCGATAAAGACATAGCCAAGGCTATAAAGAAGAGAAAAGAAAAAGAAGAAATCTATAAATCGCTACCAAAAATTGACTGTGGGGCATGCGGCGCTCCCACGTGTTTGACCTTTGCTGAAGACGTTGTTAAAGGAGAAGCAGAGATTACCGGCTGTACTATTAATAATGCCCAAAAGTTAAAAAAGCTGCTTTAGGAGTTATCAGAATTGTTGAATAGATCTGCTTCTTTAACTTTAATCAGGTCTAAGATCAGCAAAACACTATATAAGAAGGATTAAAGAATGAAACTAAAAGAAATTATTGAAAAATTACAATTAAAAGTATTAACGGGCCAAGATAAGTTGCAAGTGGAGGTTACAGGCGGATATACAAGCGACCTGCTCAGCGATGTGATTGCTAACAGCAAACAAGGAAACCTCTGGATCACACTGCAGATACATCAGAATATTATTGCAGTTGCTAAATTAAAAGACCTGGCCGGTATAATTATCGTTAATAACCGTGAACCTGATGAAGAAACGCTCCAAAAAGCAAAAGAGGAAAATGTTCCCCTCTTTAGTAGTGAAGAAATGGCCTTTGAAATTTCCGGAAAACTATATGAATTAATCAGCTCCTAGGGTAACCTCGACTCGTGAATAATTCAGGTTAATTCATGTTAAGGCCTTTTAAAGCGGACCTGCATATTCACACATGCCTCTCTCCCTGCACGGAACTGGATATGTCTCCAAAAAAGATACTCACCTCGGCAAAGAAAAAAGAAATAGATATTTTAGGCATCTGTGATCATAATTCAACAGAAAATTCCCTGGCTTTAATGAATGCAGCAAAAAACATGAATATTAAAATTTTCCCTGGCATGGAAGTAACATCTCAAGAAGAAGTCCACGTTTTAGCCCTTTTTGACGATATAGAAAATACTCTAAAACTTCAGGAGTTTGTCTACAAAAATCTGCCAGGAGAGAACGATGAAGAAGCCTTTGGCATGCAGGTCATCGTGAACGAAAAAGAAGAAGTGTTAGGTTTTAACAATAAGTTATTAATTGGAGCCACGGCGATTCCCCTAAATGAAGTCATTCAACTGATTCACTCTTTGGATGGAATAACCATTGCATCACATATTGATAGAGAATCCTTCAGCATCATCGGTCAATTGGGATTTATTCCCGAAAATTTGGAATTAGATGCTTTGGAAATCTCTCCCAATATCACATTCGAAGAAGCTAAAAAAAGATTTGAATATAATTATCCTATCACCTGCTCTTCTGATGCCCATTATCCTGATGACATAGGAAAAAGTTACACAACTTTCCTGCTTAAAAATGGCACAGTGGCCGAAATAAAAAAAGCATTAAAAAATGAAGAAGGTAGAAAATTGATTCACTAACCTGGATCATTCACAGGTCGAGGTTACAGCATTTTTTATGAATAATTAAGCTTGAGGTATTAATGGAAGATCTTTCTCTACACATTTTAGACATCGTCGAAAATTCTGTAGCAGCCAGTGCAGATAAGATTGAAATAAGAATATCGGAAGATAAAAAGAGAGATTTGCTGTCTATTGAAATCATCGACAACGGA
>JADHWO010000091.1 GCA_016783445.1 Candidatus Aminicenantota bacterium | reverse complement strand
ATTTGGCTGTGGAGTATGGAGCAGACAAAGACCGTTTTGAAAAAGAGTCCTCGTTTTGTTTTCTTTGTGGTCTATGTGTCAGATACTGTGCTGAAGTCAAAAAGAAAAATGCTGTTGGATTTGTTGACTGTGGAGCAAGACGGGAGATAAGTTTCATTCCAGAAATAGCTTCGAAGGAGTGCAATAGCTGCAAGGAATGTTTTCCGCTCTGCCCGACATCGTATCTCCAGGCAGCTTTCGTTTTAACCGAAGCACTCGCGTTTCCTAGAGCTTCTTCCCAAACCGCGTTAAAGAAATAAAGGAACAGTAACAATTGAGTGTACGAAAGAAAACGAAATCTTATCATGCGCTTCGGAGTAAAAGAGGGGTTTGTGAGACCGGTTCTCTCGAATTTATCGGAGAGGAACCCCTTTTGATTCGCATCGAAGATAAGCCATATTCAGTGGTGATGAGAACACCTGGGGAAGAGGTATTTCACGCAGCAGGGTTTTGTCTTGGGGAGGGGATTGTGGACTTTCCGGATGATTTCGAGACCATAGGATATGATGAAGACCTGGATCCGAATACTATCGATATCCGGCTCAAACCCGAAAGGCGTAAAAAGATTCATGATCTCCTGGAGAGGAGGAGCTTTATCAGCCAAACCAGTTGTGGCATTTGCGGTAAAAAGATGATCAGGGACCTTCATCAGATAGTAACCCCGGTAGAAAACGACTTTGAGGTTGAAATCGACAGTATTTTTGACTGCATTAACAAACTTTCCGAAAACCAGAACCACTATCAGACAACCAGAGGCTCACATGCTGCACTCATATTGGACGATCAACTGGAAGTGATCTCCTTTGCTGAGGATGTAGGTCGGCACAATGCGCTTGATAAGGCAATCGGCAAAGCCTTTATGAACAGGAAGCTGTTTAAAGCCGGCCTCCTGGTTCTATCTTCAAGGATAAGTTATGAGTTAGTTCAAAAAGCGGCTCGAGCGCATCTGCCGATAATGATCAGTGAATCAAGACCAACTGCTCTTGCCGTTGAAATGGGGAATACTCTTAATATGACACTCGCCTTTTCTTATGATGAGTCTGAATTAGTAATAGTTTGCGGCGAAAACCGCATCAAGAGAGAATAAATCGAAGACGATGAACTGGACTACCTCTTCTAAAATATGCTAGAAAATTAGCCTGCCATGAAAATAACCTGAAAAATGAGCTCTCAACAGGGGTTACCCCTTATATTTTCCGCTTTATCTTTTTTTTGTGCCTTTTACACACAGACGAAGTCACAGGTTCAAATCCTGTATCGCCCACCATTTTTATTTCCCCTCTTCTATTAATTGTTTCTTAAAGAAATTTGATATATATATTTTGTTGCATTAATAAGCCATTTATGGCATATTATTGCCATGAAATGGAATGAGCTTCTCCAAATTGTCGGAAGAGAGCCGGTCTTCCACTCAAGCATCCTGATTGCAGGTGGAGTGGGTTCAGCCGACTTAGGAAGGCAGTTGTCCCGCTGGGTTAAATCAGGGAACCTTATCCAGCTTCGTCGGAGTCTGTATGTTCTTTCCGAACGTCACCAGAAAACGAGTCCACATCCGTTTCTTGTTGCCAATCGGCTTAAACGAGCTTCCTATGTGAGTCTACAATCGGCTTTAGAATATTATGGGCTCATTCCTGAATATGTTCCTTCGGTTACCAGTATAACAACAGGCCGACCGGAAGAACTTGTAACTCCCCTGGGTTCATTCATTTTTAAACACATTAAAAAGGCACTTTTTTCTAGCTACCAGGCTATTGACCTTGGTGAAGGCCAGTCAGCTTTTATCGCGACGCCGGAAAAGGCGCTTATGGACCTTCTTTATCTTACGCCAGGCTCGGACAGCCCTGATTATTTGCGGGAGCTCAGATTACAGAATTCCGAAACTCTAAACACAGGCCTTCTGATAGAACTCGTTGATAGAAGCGGTAGCCGTAAGCTAAAGAGAGCCGCGCGAAGGATTAAGGCCTTTATGTCTGAATTAGAGGCACCATGAAAGAACAAATCAAGCAGATAATCTCCGAAACGGCCAACAAGCTGCTGGCAAGAAGCCGAGTACGGGAATACTGCCAAGCGAGAATTCTCCAATTTCTCCAAGAAAGCGGCGTCTTCCGCTCCTGGATTTTTCATGGCGGAACAGCGCTACGATTCCTGTATATGCTTCTTCGTTATTCCGAAGATCTTGATTTTGCGTTAGAAAGCTCAAGTGCTACTCTGAATTTTGGCGGAGTTATTGCGAACGTATGTAAATCTTTTGAAGCCGAAGCCTACAGAATAGATTCAAAGATCAACGACAGGACAGCAGTCAAATCTGCTTTTATCCGCTTTCCTGGGTTGCTGCACGAACTCGGTCTTTCCCCGCAGAGATCAGAAGTGTTCTCGGTCAAGGTTGAAGTTGACAGCAATCCTCCTGCCGGAGGGATAACTGAAACATCTGTCATCCGCCGCTATGTGATGCTTAACCTGTTTCACTATGATAAGGCATCTCTTTTAAGCGGCAAACTGCACGCGATCCTCGCTCGCCCCTATGTTAAAGGCCGTGATCTATATGACTTATTCTGGTATTTATCCGATCCCTCTTGGCCGGAACCAAATATCAGATTTCTAACCCAAGCCTTATTTCAAACAAATTGGAAAGGCCCTGAAATCAACGAATCAAACTGGACCATTCTTGTTGCAAAAAAGCTTAAGGATATTAATTGGGATAAGGCGGTTGAAGATACCCGCCCGTTCATTGAAAAGCCTTCAGACCTGAAGCTTTTGACAAAAGAAAAGGTCTTTAATACTCTAAAAAGCAGGAAACTTTGAAGAGTGAATAATGCAGCCTAGTCAGGAAGAATAGCAAAAACCCGTGCAGGTGAACCCGTTCCCTCTTTTATCAGCATCGGGATTACATAAAGCATTGCTCCAGAAGAAGGAAGTTTGTCCAGATTTGCTATATTTTCTAAAGCTATCTTGTCAGATGCAAATAGAAATCGATGTACCTTAAACTCTTTTGACTTTCCGTAGTCTATGCTTGGAGTATCGACAGCTATACCTGTGATATTTCTCTTCTTTATGAGAAATTCAACAGATTCCACGGAAAAACCGGGGAAACTCAGTTCAGGAAGAGCAGCTTCTCCTGTCTTGTCGGTTCCCAGTACTTTTATCTTGTCAGGATAATATTTTGTATCTATTCCTGTATACATAATAATCCAGGCACCATCTGGTATTCTTCCATATTCCTTCTCCCAATCTTTAATATCAGCCACAGAAAGAAGGTAATCGCGGTTTTTTTCGCATTTATCCGTGACATCAATCTTGACTGCAGGACCAATCCATTCTTCCAGAGGTACCTGGTCAATAGTACGCCCTTTCTCAGCAAAATGAATGGGCGCATCCGCATGTGTTCCTCCGTGTTCAGAGGCACTATATTCATTGGATGCATACCACCAGCCTCCTTCAGAGATTCCCCATGAAACCTTCTCCAGCTTAAAAGATTTCGCAGTGGGCCAATAAATTGTGTTTTCATCATAGGGAAAAGTCATATCCAACAGTTTCCCCTTAAAATCGCGTGTATATAGAGATACTGTAACAATAAGGCAAATAAAAGTTAGCAAAAACAGAGATTTCAACAAATTGTTTATTACTTTCATCATGATTACCTCCATAATATTTTATTTAAAGAATTACACTGCTTATACTATAAGAACTTCCTTTTTTTTGAACTTATTATCTTCTATCAATCTTGTTCAATTTACACCCTCAGAGCTGCTACGTTAATAATATTCATAAGGGATAAGAATTTCCTTTTCGGCTGTGCTGGCTGAGTGAGCATCTTTGTCTCAATTTTCCCATCAATCACCGCAGGGAATATAAGCCAGGATAAAAAAGATGTCAAGGACGGCTTGAGAGCCGGGGATGTGATGGAAGCGGCTCTCATTCTCCGCAAGGAATCTCTCGAAATGATGGAAGAGCACCGCGTAGAGCACGGTGCGCTCCGGATGTCGGGGGCAGCCACAGCAAGGAGCAATAAATCAACAAATTCAATAACAACAGTTGCCTGAAGAGGCACCCAATAATGAGAGTAAATCGCAGCAATCCCAAAAACCAAATTCTTATATTTATAAAAAGTTTCTTGACAAAATCAGCCAATAGTTGTACAGTTTTTCTGTACAATTAAATTCGAGGTGCAAAAAATGGTTATTCATACAACATATTCTAAAGCTCGAGCAAATCTTGCTAAACTCTGTAACCAAGCTTCCGAAAATAGAGAGGTTGTATTAATCAATCGTCGTAATGCAAAAGATGTGGCTTTAATTTCTGCGTCAGAACTCTCCAGCTTGTTGGAAACTGCACATTTATTGCGGTCACCTAAAAATGCACAGCGTCTTTTGACTGCATTGAATCGTGCTCTTGCAGGAACCGAGCCTCCTCAAAGTATTGAAGAATTTGGGAGAGAAGTAGGTCTTGGCGAAAAAGATTAAAAAGAGTAAAAAAGAAAAGCCTGAGAGAGATGCAATATTTCATCCTGAATTCAGAGAAGATTTAAAATATTGGGTAAAGATAGATCGTAAAATCGCATTACGAGCGTTTGATTTGATTGAAGCAATAATGCGGGATCCATTTAATGGCCTCGGGAAGCCAGAACCGTTAAAATATCTAGCTTATGGGATATGGTCGAGAAGGCTTACTCAAGAGCACAGAATTGTCTATCTCGTGAGGGATGAAAGTATTGATTTTCTTCAAGCGAGATATCATTATTAAAACTTTATCCTCAAAAATCATAATTATACAAAACCTGAATTATTCATAAAAAATGCCGATGATTGATATAAATGGATTTAAAAAACAGAGTGTTGTTCTAAGACTAATAAAAAATCATGCTAACGAATTGATATTGTTGAGAATGAATGATGGCATCGGCAGATTTTATGAATAGTTCAGGTAAAATGATTTAAAAGCACATGCACAATTATTACTCCAAGAAGTTATCAGCCGAACAGTTGCGGCTTTGCTATAAAATCGCTCCTCCCCGGGTTAAGAGATATCTCGAAGCTGAAATCAAGTTCGTTCTGGACAGGATAAAACCCTCAGATTTGGTTCTAGAGCTTGGGTGCGGTTACGGTAGAGTCCTCAAAAAGATGGTACCAAAAGCCAAAACCGTAGTCGGTATCGATACTTCATACGATAGCTTGCGTCTGACACAGAAAACGATTAATAGTACCTCTTCCTGCCATATTATCGAGATGAATGCCATTGAGCTCGGATTTAGTGACCAGCAGTTTGATGTAGTATTCTGTATCCAAAACGGCATCTCCGCCTTTAAAGTAGATCAGCGGAAATTGATTGAAGAATCGATGCGTGTTACCTATCCTGGGGGAACTGTTCTCTTTTCCAGCTACTCAGAACGCTTTTGGGAGGATCGTCTTGAATGGTTCCGCCTTCAGTCCAAACACGCTCTCATTGGAGAAATTGATGAAGATGCCACAGGTGATGGCACTATTGTCTGTAAAGACGGATTCAGGGCAAGTACAGTTAGCCCCGATGATTTTGTCTCATTGATTCAAGGTCTTGACATAGATCCTATAATTACCGAAGTTGATTATTCCAGTATCTTCTATGAAATACGGATTAAATAAAGATGATCCGTTTTGCTTTCTATTAAAATGAGACGCTAGATATGTATCGGCTCAGTTCCAAATTACTCTGTAACGCTTCAGAGTTCTGTAGCCCGTCTCCTCATCAGTTTCCATTATTGACTCAACAATCCTTTCAAAGTCAACTTCTGTTTACATTCTTCGAAAGAGAGCTTGGATCAAAAATGGCCTTTTATAATGGGTGTATATATGTGAGACTCCATCTTGACATGAGATTATCACACCAATTGATGGCTGCTCAGCGGGCAAATAGTTCCTCGAATTTGTATTCTTTCCAGGTTAAATATGGAGCATCCCACATGTCTGTCTTCAGGTCGTCCACAGCAACCAGAATATGCATCTGGTTGGCCGCAAAAATTACCGAGTATTCCGTGGTTCCATGAGATACAATCTGAAGCAAACGTTTAGCCTCAGCAAGTCCTATAGCTTTGCCCGTGCGGCACCAAGCCTCCAGTTGGTTCATACCTGTCTCGTAACGCCAATGAGAGGAGAAGGATACGGATTTCCCAAAGGAAAGCTCAGGCTGGTCGGGATTATAGCCGTAGACTTTATGATGATTTGAAGCCATGATGTTGTGAGGGTGAATGGGCCTGACCTGTGTAGGAATCCGCACAGCCCCACCGGATCGGTCTCCCTCATAAACAAAGGCAGGAGCGTCTTGATTGTGGAAAGGAACAGCCCAAAGAATGATAGAGCCGGGAGCGGTAACACCCCCTCCTTCACATTTGAACTGTTCCATCCTGTTGAGGATTTTCTCAGGGGAAGTATCTCTTCCTTCTCTCTCCAGGATGTATCTCTGAACCCAAGAACATGGAACAATATTTCCCACCACCGGTCCTGGTCCTGTGCCTCCGGCATTTTCCATACTGTACAGTCCGTCCTCATTGATTCCTGAAATCGTGCCCACAAACCCAGGCCACATTGCTGAAAACCAGCGCTTGCATTCTGGCTCAGCCGGGTCCACAGCAAAGAGGAGGAAATGGCTGGCCGTGACTTTACGAACATCACACTCCCCGTCCATATTTCGCGCTGCGATCAGGCCTCCTTTTTGCTGGCTCCCCTGGGTCAGGGATCTCCAAAAGGCAAATTGTGTGCACGAGGAAGGCGTGGAAACGGGAAATGCAGCCCGCCTCTCAATATAAGCGTTGATGGCTAAAAGGTCATGAAGCTTGAACTCCCGACCCAATGAATGGACTCTCATATCGATTCCCGAATCTTTCATCCCCTGGATCGCGGCCTCGCTTTCTCGAAGGAATTTCTTGGGACAGTTCAGGCGGTCTTTCAAGAAAGGAATAAAAATCTCTTCATAACGCTTGACCGAACCCCAGCTGTCCTCAAGGATGTAGAACTCAAAAAAATCAATGATTTGCTTTCCTACCAAATACCCATGGGCATATCCGCGTTCTTCAGCTTTCCCCCAGAGCTGGAGCACGGGAAGGCCGCGAATCCACCGTAGAGCGCCATGCTCGATCTGTCTGTCCTCTCTGGGAAAAGAAGTGGGAGTGCGGAGAAAAAAATCGATGTTTGTTTGATCTGACTCTCTCAGGTCTATCCGGGCGTATCTTCCTCCGGGTTGGGCCGGATACCATCCGAACGGTTCAGAAGGTTGGAAATCTAGCCGACCATCTTTATCCAAGTCCATAAAAGCCAATACAGAATAATTCCTGGGTGGGAGGTGAGAGAAGCAGTAGGATCCTGGATTATCAAGAATCAGGACTTTATAAGGATTTCTGGCACCGTATATATCCCGCTTGGATAAGCTTCGAACTCTTCCCTCAGAAGATTCATCGAGCAGGAATAACTGAACATTTACTGGCCCCTGATTTGTGCCCTCATAAAGGATGGTTCCGGAAAGGGACCTTTGCTGGTCTGAAGTTATTGAGCAGGTTAATCCAAGGATGGTGAGGAAAATGAAGCAAAAACGTGCTTTCATGGCTGCTCCTCTAGCTCTTTCTGATTTCTGGCTTTTCCAAGGACTATAGGAAGGATTCTCCTTCCGCCTTTTCTATCTGCGTCCACATCAGGAAATTCATTTAAAAAAAGCAAATTGATGTGCCCAGAAATATCAGCACTATTGAAAGGACCAGAAATTGAGGCCTTGTTTCAGCAAACAATATTTTTAGTTTCATCCCTTACATCTTGTTTTTGTTGTATCATGCTGGGGATTTCGGCTTCCTCATCATAATATAGCAAGCAGTCACCTACCAGCACTGACTCTCTGTTTGGGCATAGAAATAATACTATATCCCTGCTCTCGATAGCAAGAATGTTAAGTCCCTTGCGTCTACAAATTATTAAAAAACCAACTTTAAATGCAACTTCGTCCAAACTGTGTCCAAAAATATCACAATCTAAAAGCCTGGCTTTTCTACGTTTTACAGGCAGAATCCTTTATTTTCTGCGCTTTTTATTTTTTCCGTCTAACCTTCATACGGTAGAAATCACAGGTTCAAATCCTGTATCGCCCACCACTTTTTTTTCAACAAGTTGAGCAATTTCGTGTTATTATAAAAAAAGCAGAACTGTCCAGATTCGGACCCGGCAATTAGTGGATTACGTGTTGAAGGCGCCTCTCGCTCAGGTGAGAATAAATCTCCGTTGTAAATGGAACTTTTGTGGATGCTTTAAATTTGACTTTTTGGTCTGAGCATATTATTTTTAACATGAGTAAAAAAAAGGCTAATTACATGGAAAAAGTAACACGTTTTGGAGTATCTGTTAACACCAAGCTTTTGAGTAGTTTTGATAAACTTATAAAGAAATTGGGTTATAAAAGTCGGTCTGAAGCATTCCGGGATCTGATCAGAGAAAGATTAGTGTCTGAAGAGTGGAAGGACGAAAAAGCAGAAACAGTGGGTATTCTTGCTTTAGTATTCAGCCATGATACCAGAGAACTGACTGAAATTTTAACTCGTATCCAGCACAAACATCTGGACATAATTATCTCCTCGACCCATATCCATCTAGACCATCATAACTGTCTTGAAGTCATCATTTTGAAAGGACAAGGTACACTGATAAGAAAAATTTCGGACCAACTATTGACGACAAGGAATGTGAAGCATGGGGAACTGATCACAACGTCTACAGGAAAGCATATAGACTAAAAAAGTTCCCCATTATTTCCGCTTATTTAAATTCAAATTTACGATTTGTTCCACATTTTTTTAACAATATTCAGAAAATCTGATTAAACTTGTTCCAAAGCATAAATTATAGGTTGACTTTTTTATCAAATGTGTTACTATTTTTTATTTAGTAACACACTAAAAGGTGTTTATGATATGAAAAAAATAGTATTCTCATTGATCTTAATAGTCCTTAGTTTATCCTTGACCGGTTTTCCTAACCCGGATAATCAAGAGGCCTCAAAAAAGGAAACGGATGTTAAAAAAAAGCAGCTGCGTCTCCATACTGAAATCGTGGTAACAGCTACGATGACTCGCAAAGCCGTTAAAGATTGTTCAGCTTCTGTAAGTGTGGTGGATGAAGTGGACCTGAAAGCAACATCAGCAAGCAATGCCATGAACCTATTGTCTTATCTTCCAGGCCTTTTTATCCGTAAGACAGGAGATTTCGGCCGTTCAGATGTCGATATCCGGGGGATTGGCCAGAGGGGCAGAAGAATTGCCGTACTGGTTGATGGGCGCCCGGAAAAAATGGGACTTTTTGGATGTGCTGTAACCCACGCTTTTCCCCTGGATAACGTAGAGAGAATCGAGGTCGTCAGAGGTCCCTCTTCTGTTCTTTATGGATCTGGGGCTATGGGAGGTGTCGTCAATATTCTTACTCATGAGCCTAGGGAAAAAACCGAAATCGCATTTGCTGCATCTTACGGAAGCTATGACACCAGGCAATTAAATTTGAAATATGGGCAGAACTTGAAAAAATTCAAATATTATTTCACATTAGACAATAGACAAAGCGATGGTCATATAGAAAATTCCGGGTATACGGGAAATGCCTTTACCGGAAAGATGATATACAATCTGGCAGATGGCCTTGAGATAAGCCTGCGCGGCAAATATTTCACGGGGAAAAAATACGAAGCTGGTTCTATCGAATTTCCCTTGACTGATTTCTGGAATGACTACAAAAGAGGAGCCGTGGATTTCACATTAAAAAAGAAACGAGACAAAGATGAGCTTCTGTTCAAGGTATACCGCAATTTCGGACATCATCAGTTTTCAGACGGATGGCATTCACGGGATTACATCAACGGTGGGATTTTCCGTTTTACTACCAATCGAATTTCAAACCATGAATTATCTGTTGGAATCGACGCAAGAAATATCGGAGGAAAAAGCTACTCCTTTCCAGTTGGAGAATGGAAAAAGAACGAAGCTGCTTTTTTTTTCCAGGATGAATATG
>JADHWO010000090.1 GCA_016783445.1 Candidatus Aminicenantota bacterium | reverse complement strand
GCTACGTAATAACGATAACGTGAAAAAAGCCTATCTGGGCGGCTGAGAGGCTGTCCGCACAGACAATTCATCAAATTTTTTGTTTATTCAATTATGCCAGAATACCCCGTATTAATTTCCCCTCCCCTGGTGGGAGGGGATGAAGGGGAGAGGGCGGGGTAACTCACTTAACACCCCTATTTTGGGAGAAGAAGTTCTTACATTTTATCATCTCATTCATTTTCTTAAGAAGGCTCTGGGATTTCTCGATGATATTAAAATAAAGGAGATAATATGAACACAAGTGCCCGCGACAGGGTTGCACATCTGGATTTTTGGTCATCACATGTCGAGCCCGAACCTCTGGATGGCGGGATTACCAACACCAATTTCATCGTTGATGACCAGGGCGAGCGTTTTGTCGTCCGGATTGGTGAGGACATCCCGATTCATGGTGTAATGCGATTTAACGAGATCGCGGCCGCGCGCGCGGCTCACGCCGCCGGCATCTCACCCGAAATTGTCTATAGCGCAGACTGGGTCTTCATCATGCGATTCATTGAAGGGCAAACGTTTACGGAACAGGAAGTGCGTGAGCAGCAGAACCTGGAACGCATCATGCCTCTGATCCAAGCCTGCCACAATGAAATACCAAAACATTTTCAAGGCCCAGCACTTGTCTTCTGGCCATTCCATGTTTGCCGAAGCTACATTCTCACTGCCCAGGAGGGCAACAGCCGGATGATAGGCTTATTCCCACGCTTTCTTGAAATTAACGAAGAACTAGAAAAAGCGGTAGGTGAAATAAAATTGGTATTCGGGCATAATGACATGCTGGCCGCCAATTTCATAGATGACGGCAAACGTTTGTGGCTCCTCGACTGGGACTATGCGGGCTACAACGCAGCACTTTTCGATCTGGCCAATCTGTCTTCAAACAATGAGCTGTCTCCGAAACAGGAAGATTGGATCCTGGAGACCTACTATCAGCAGCCGGTGACAGACAGACTACGCAGCCGTTTTGCTGCAATGAAGTGTGTATCATTATTGCGGGAAACGTTATGGAGCATCGTATCAGAAATCCATTCGACACTTGACTTTGATTACGAGAAATACACGGAGAAAAACCTCAGTCGACTTGAGAAAACAATAGGGTCACATCTTAATTATTAATTATTTGTATTCTCAGTCTATTTGCGCATATACTGAGACTTCTGTTTTTTCCTCAACATGTGATCTTACACGAGAAAAAAGATAGTAATATCCTCCAGTAGTGCTTTTACTCTCTTTTTTTAGTATCGATTCACGATTAATCTAAATTCCTCTCGTTTAGCTAAGAGATAAATAGTTGTTGAGGACGTCAATAATTAATATTTAAGATGTGACCCATTCATTTCAGACCCGCCTTGCGAAGTGCACCGACTACACGATCTGTATCGGCTTGGCTTTTATACATGAGTCTCTTCCCAAAATGCTCAAGAGAAAATTCAGGGTCTATCCTGAGGATCTCTATTGCTTCATTACGGGCCTCCTCATCTCGGCCAGACGAACTATAACCTATGGCCAGGCCAACGTGGGCCACAAGGTTATCGGGGCTGCGACGGAGGACTTTCTTAAGTGTTGAGATCCCATCCTCATAGCGCCCCGCAAGAATATAGGCATTACCTAACATGGTTAAGAGCGAGGGGGAAGGGATAGGATCACTACGCATCGCCTTTTTATAGAGCGCAATGGCTTCCTCATACTTTCCAACACGGGTAAGACTAAAGGCCAACGCATATTGGGCAATTGGGGAATTGGGATCAATAGCAATGGCTCGTTCCCCTTCGGCAATAGCCTGCTCGTACTGCCTTTTTGCCAAGTAAATTCGCCCCAACAATGCGTGGGCCTCGGCCAAGGCACCATCAAGAGCAAGGGCCTTTTGAACCAGTTCTTCGGCCTGCTTTAAAGATCTTTTTGGGGATTTGGTCGAGCCGAGTATAAGGTCCATCAGATGGGTGGCACTCAGACGCCAGTACGCCATTGCATAATTGGGGTCCAGGGCAATAGCCTGCTCAAACATCTGCCGGCCCAAAGCGTTGCCATCTTTGTTGAATCTATTTGATTGCTCCCGTCCTTCCAAAACCTTAAAATAGGCCTCAAGATTTTTGGTACCTCTTCCGTAGATACGGGCCTGCTCCCCTTCGGTCAGTTTCACTTGTAGGGCCGTAATGACCTTCACTGTAATCTCATCCTGAAGGGCAAACAGATCTTTCAAATCACGATCATACCGCTCTGCCCACAGATGATGGCCCTTTCGAGCGTCAATCAACTGAGCGGTTATCCTGATACGGTCGGCGGATTTCTGGATGCTACCTTCCAATACGTACTGCACGCCAAGATCCTGTGCGACCTGCTGAACTTTCACAGGTTTGCCTTTATATGTGAAGGATGAATTACGGGCAATGACAAATAGTTTTTCCACTTTTGACAGAGCAGTAATAATGTTCTCAGTAATCCCATCACTAAAATATTCTTGATTCGGATCTTCACTCATGTTCACAAAGGGTAGAACAGCAATCGATGGTTTATCACGCAGAGGATACGCCATCTTCTCCACAGAGGCGGGTTCCATTGGAGGAGGACGGAAATAGAAGTTCCAGATCGCCAGTGCCCCTGTTGCCACAATGAGAGCTACGAGAGCAGCCAGAGCTGCCCACCGCCAATGCTTTGGTTTTGGTCTTTCTTCGCCGATTACCTTTCCAACTGCTTCAGGTTCTGTAAGTACCTTATAGACTCGCACTGGTTCAGCGATATTCTTGACTGCATGCTCTCCTAGATATTCATAGCCTAAGGACAGCTTGTTCTTGACTTGGTCAAAGGCGGTCCTCGATATGCAAATGCCTCCACCTTCAGCAAGACCCTCGATGCGAGCAGCAATGTTCACACCATCACCGTAAATGCGCTCCCCTTCCTCAACGACATCTCCAAGATTGATGCCGATTCGAAAGTGCATTCTGCGGTTTTCAGGTAGCTCAGTATTCTTGACTTTGAATTCCTTCTGAATTGCAACCGCGAACTCTACCGCATCCACTACGCTTGCAAACTCAGCAAGAACATTATCACCCGGAGAATCAACCACCCGGCCCCGGTGTTTGAGAATGAGGGTAATCATTAACTCCCGATAGGAAGTCAAGGTTCGAATTGTCGCATCCTCATCCTCGCCCATAAGGCGACTGTATCCTTCAACATCGGCACTGAGGATAGCAGTGAGCTTGCGTTTAAAGCTTTCTTCAGTCATGAGATCACCCCCTAAAAACGGTGAAAGCGGAATACAGAAATAGGTAGAGAAAGGTCAGTTTCATAAAACCCTAAAAACAAAAACCTCCGATCAGGTATAAATATCCCGAGGAGGCTTTTTTGCCGATTCCCTCTGGAAACATTTATTCATAATTTCCTCCAGAAGGTTAGGGTTACGTTATTGGGTAATTCATCGCTTAGATCAATTATTCAACAATAACTTTTTTTGCAGAGAAATGTCTATGTTTTGTATCTTATTGATATAAAGAGACCTTTGAAAAATGTTCAATTTCGTTCAAGTTCAAGGAAGGCGAAAATTTTAACCGCAGGAATACATTGAGTATTTCGAGGATTAAAATTTGAGTCTGACGCCGAAATTGGGCGAAAGGGGAGGTTTTGCAAAGGTCTCATAAATAAACATGCCAACATACATAACGCTATCAAACGCTAAATATAAAAGATCGAAATATTTTTTCGTTTTCTAAAAAAAAATAATGAAGCATAAATTATTGAAATATTTATTATTTCCAAACAAAAAGGAATAAATTTTATTCTGGCTACAATTTTTTTTTAAAAATGCTTGACAAAGGATTTCGGGAAGGTTAGATTATTAGTCAACTATGCAACTAATACACTATTTCGGAGGACATAAATGATTGAAATAAGGGATCTTTCATTTTCTTACGGCCGAGAAAAACTCTTTTCGCAATTGAATCTCTCACTTCGTCCGGGGAATATCTGCGGTTTGTTGGGAAAAAACGGGGCGGGCAAAACCACACTTTTGAAACTTTTTGCAGGGCTGCTCTTTCCTCAGAGTGGAGAAACTCGAATCATGGGACTGCGTCCGAACGACCGCTCTCCAGTGTTTTTGCAGGAGCTTAGCTTTCTTCCTGAAGAGTTTAGTTTACCCTCAGTTTCACCGAGAAAATACGAACGCCTATATGCTCCGTTTTACCCGCGTTTCAAATCTGAGCTTTTTTCGAGTTATCTGGCAGAGTTCGAACTAGACCCAAATCAGAACTTGGACAGATGTTCCTTCGGTCAAAAGAAGAAGTTCCTGCTGGCCTTTGGCCTTTCCACGGACTGCACATTGACACTGTTGGATGAACCGACCAATAACCTGGATATTCCCTCCAAGAGACAGTTCCGCAAAGCCCTGGCCTCGGTCCTCACTGAGGACCGTCTGATCGTTATCTCAACGCACCAGGCACGGGATCTGGAAAATCTAATTGACCCCATAGTTATTTTGGACGAAGGCCAAATTATTTTTAACCACCCTCTAGAGGAAATCTCGAACCGCTTGTGTGTCCGCCATCAGCCCGATCCTCCCACTGCCGATGAAGTTTTCTATAGCGAGAAAACAATGGAGGGATATCTGGTCGTTGCGGAAAACACGGAACACGAGGAGACAAGGCTTGATCTTGAATTATTGTTCAACACAGTAATACAGGGCCGAGAGAGGCTTTCCCGGGCTTTTCATAAGGAGAGTGAGAAATGATAACACATAATATATTCCATCCTACAAGATTTTATCTGCTGGTCAGAAATGGAGTTGTCCTTAATAAATCGGCCATACTGATTGTTTCGGCGGCTGTTGGCGGCTTAATGTTGTTTTTATCAGCCATGGACGCTTTTTTGGGATACAGACAGTGGTTTCACCAGTGGTTTTATCTGGGGGTACTTTATCTGGGCGGTCTCATTGTGACAAGCAGGATTTTCAAGGAGTTCCATGATACGGTGAAAGGCCCCGCGTGGCTGCTTATACCTGCATCTCTACTGGAGAAAGCTTCAAGCCGAATTGTCTTATCAACGATGGTGTATGTTGTCATAACTATGCTTATCTATTTCTGCTTTTCTCTTGCCTCCGAAGGATTTAATTGGTTGTTATTCAGGCGCTATCACTCTCTATTCAATCCATTCGATCCATTGATCCTTCATGGCGTCGCCCTTTATTTTGTCTTGCAAGCCCCACTTCTGGTTGGAGCCGTCTATTTCCAAAAGCACTCTTTGAGTAAAACCATTCTGGCCATTTTGGGGTACACATTTGTATTCTTTGTTGTTGTTGCTTTTGCGATATGGCTGATTTTTGGAAATTACTTTGATGGACTCCTCCCTGGTTTGGAGGCGCTGATTGAACAAAGCGGAATTTCCGACGAAGCAATAATTGCAAACATAGAAAGACTTGGAGGAGTTACGCTTTGGATTTGGCGAATCATATTCTGGGCTTTGATTCCCCCACTCTGTTGGGCAATCTGTTACTACCGCCTGAAAGAAACCGAGAGGTAACATGGAATTCCGAAAAAGGGACGCAATCTACGTGCAGATAGCAGATATCATGTGCGAAAATATTCTCACGGAGAACTGGGCCTTAAATGAGAGGATTCCTTCGGTTCGGGAGATGGCCATGAGTCTGGAGGTTAACCCCAACACTGTAATGCGGGCATATGCCTATCTTCAAGACAAGGAGATTATCTACAACAAGCGCGGGATTGGTTACTTTGTTACAAACGATGCTTACCAGAAAACCGTCGAACTCATGAAGTCCAACTTCATAAAAAATGACCTGCCTGATGTATTTAAGACCATGAGAGTTTTGAATATGGACTTTGATGAACTGCAGGCACTCAATAAAAAACATTTGGAGCAAAAGCCATGAAAACAAGCAATAAGATTCTATTAATTTCCGGTTCAAGTCTAATCGGGATGGTGATTGCCTTCCTGTTGATATTCCGATTAACACTGGGAAACAGCATAACCACGGAGAGACCAAAAGATTCGGACAAACCAACAGTGTCCAGAGAGTTACCTTTGGCTGGCTTTACTGCGATCGAGGTTGGCGGACACTGGGAGGTTGAGTTAACTCGCGGAGAAACGACTCAGGTAAAGGTTAATGCCCCCGAAGAGGAAAAGGGCTATCCAATCTGAATCTGAGACAGAATTCAGTGATCAATGCCGATCTTCGCTACAAAGGCGTTTATAAGATCGAGCTGTCCATGGCTGGCGGTGAGCTCACCGGCAAGATCAAAGGTGTCGGGAAAGTCATCTATGATGGAGAGGTCCTGAAAGAGAGCATTCGCAAAGACGGACCCTGTAAAGTCATACGGGAAGAAAGAATATAGTCAACATCTTTAAATCACAACACTACCGGAGAAGACCGGAATCCCTGGTACAAATAGCAAAGGAACCGGGTCACATCAATAGTAAGGTCATAGGGAGAGGCAGTCGAGAATATATCTTAAAACAGGAGGTAAGACGATGATCCGTAAATCTATTTTTTCAAGTCTATGCATTACAGCATTTGTTACTTTCTTTATCGTATCTTTGGTAAGCGCGGATACTGAAACATTTGATGAAACTTATGAAGTCAGTTCCGGGACTCGATTTGAGGTTCGCAACCGTAATGGAAGTGTCAACATCCAGGGGTGGGATCGCAGTCAGATTAAAGTTCATGCGACCAAGAAAACCAAATGGGGCGGCAAACTGGAAAATGTTGAAATTCAGGTATCACAGGGCTCGGATTTCAAGATTGAAACAATTCATCTAATAAAAAACCCACGCGTCTCAGTCAGTTACGACCTCCGAGTACCAGTGAATGTGGTTGTCAAGCTCGTGCGAACTTCCAACGGAAAAATTGAACTTGAAGCCACCCACGGAGATACCGAAGTTGAAACCTCAAATGGAGGAATCGAAGTTAAAGATGCTGTGGGAGACATCCATGCCCATACCAGTAACGGCGCCATCGAGATCAAGGATGTTAAGGGGTTTGTCAGCGCCCATACCAGCAACGGCGCCATTAACGTGGAAGGGACAACCGGTGTGGTTGAGTTGGAAACCTCAAACGGGGCCATCGAAACAGAGGTACCGGCCATCGGGGAAAACGGCTTGCGTGTTCGTACCAGCAACGGCGCCATCGAGCTGAATCTTGCCTCCGATCTGAATGTCGACCTGGAAGCGAAAACATCAAACGGCAAAATCCAGCTTGATGATTTAGAAGTGGTCGTGAAGGAGATCTCTAAAAACACATTGCGCGGAAAAATAGGTGAAGGCGGGAAGAAGATTTCATGCCGGACCTCAAATGGACGTATTGTCCTGAAGAAATTGAAATGATTTAACAGATCACCACCTGCCCCCAGGCTGGAAGCCTTTGCCGACCCGGGAGGTATTTGCATCTCTCGCACGGTGTACGATCAAATCGAGGACACGCTTCCACTAAACTACGAGTACATTGGCAAACGGAAGAAGAAAGTGACTCACATAGAGGTAAAAGAGGCAGAGCTTGAGGAAATGGTGGCCAGTAGTGATAAGCCTGTCCATGCCCAGTTTACGCTTTTTTGAGAGTGTTGTGTATAGGTTCCGGTGAGCTTGGGGAGGGGAGTTGAGAGTCCCTCCCCTCAACATCACCTAAACCTTCAGTCCTACTTATTCAATTTGGGTTTCTGCCGGAAATGTGTTTCATTTTCTTGATTTCTATTTTCGTTTCTTCTGCTTCTTTTTCTTAGTATTGAGTTTCTCCTTCAGTTTTCCTGAGCACCTGAATCTAACCACTCTCCTTGCCCCAAGCATCATATCGCTGCCGGTCTCTGGATTTCTCCCTCTTCTGTCATTCTTGTTTTGAATGTAGAATTTCCCAAAGCCGCTTATCAGGATATCCTCTCCGGATCCGAGAGTTTTCTTGATGAGCTCCAGGAGATTATCGACTGTTTTTGTCGCCTGGTGCAGCTTCAGGTCTGTACTATTGTAAATGCTGTTAATGATGTCGGATTTGGTGAGGGTCATGGTGGGGATCCTTTTTTTATGTGTTAAGGCCAGTTATTTTGAGTTATTGAAATATTTAAGGACGTCCCGGACCTCGCAAAATCTGACTGGATATCTCCGCCGGGCTTTGGAAGCCTTCTGGCGCATTATAAATTCTAGGAAGGCCCATTTCATTCTTGCATTCATAAAAAATATTTTTATTCCTTACGAGTTTTCTCTCCTTTATCTTGGAGCGTAATAATTTTGCACCTTTACCAACCCAGACCTTTCCACCAGTCAGAGTGATTACAGAAGGCACGAGCATATCTGTGTCAATTCCAATTTCTGTTAACTGATCAACCTCAAGGCAACGTACCTTGATCGTTTGAGAACTTTTTGGGTCAAATACAGCCTCTGCCACTGTAGAATTCGTGGTTCCCAAATCTATACCAATCGTTCTTACAGGGATGTCTGGGATGCGAACGCCTGTTTGTTCTGGAATAAATATCGTGAGATCGTTCATATTAATTTCTATAAAAGATTCGCAGGGACTTTTTCCTTTTTACATTAACCTCTTAATACAGGGTATTTGTTCATTGTAGCATGCATTCAAGAATTACAAGTTTGATTCGGTATTCACCAAATTTCTACTCTTTCCTTTTTTCACAGATTAAGGCTGGCTATGTTGAGTTTTTGAAATACTTAAGGGATGTCCAGGATCTCATAATCATTTCAAAATCATATGTGATTCAAATGCCTCAAGAGTAGGTTTATCCCGTTAAATGCTTGCCCAGTGGAATCCCTCTTTGCGCACTCCCTACGGGATATTCTACAGGGCGTAGCATATTTAACTGGGACTTGACCACATGTCTTTCTCCCAGCTTTCCTTTTTTCAAATCTGAAATCCAGCCCTGGAACTGATTGGGTGTTAGCAAATCAAAGGTATAATACTGTCTTGCATCTGCTCTATATTGGCTATCAATATCTGCTAAGTTCAATGTGCTTAATTTCTTGTTTACTCTTTCAAAGTGTACCTTTGCGTATTCCTCTTTTGCTGGAGTTGCCTCATCATGCTCTTCGTCCGACTTGATCTCCACCACCTTGATCAGCGTCTCTATGCCCTCATCCTGAAGTTTTCTTAATTTTTCAAGATGATCTTCCTTTCCTTCGCTTTCAAGCATTGAGATGTAATCATCAAGATCAATCTTTATAAAAAAATCAGGATTAAAACTCCGCCTCACCCTGTCTTTCCCGCCTTTCCAGTATTCATAATCAATGAAGTAAAAGTTCTTATCCGGCGATTTAATCCACGAATCTATGTAATCGGAGTCTTCTATCAGTTGGAAAACAAACTCTTTTTCTGGCGAATAGGAGACGAGGACGATATTTTGCGGGCTTTTCAGTTTTGATGTATTCACTACAAAAGGTGGCCTTGTATCTCCCTTTACAAATGGCCTGATGATTTCATCTCTACTCTCCACAAAATCATCGGGCTGAAAGAGAGAAAGCTGCTGTTTATCTTCCGGGCGTCCTCTCAACTCGCTGATAAAATCCAGAACAAACTTATTCGTATCTCCTGCCTCACTTTCATAGTCCTCGCTTAAAAAAGCAGTTCTATCCCTTTCAAGCTCGCTCACCCGAATACCGGTCCTATCCATTCTAAGGGTATCAACCGGGTTAATATCCCCTTCTATATTTTCAAATACCCGTTTCTTTTTCCCTCGTGGCAGAAACTGGCTAAAATAGAGATCAATCTGCTTCCTGTTTTCTTCCGAGAGGTTATTTCCTTTGATTCCGTACTCTTCCATCGCTGCAAGAATAACTTGTCTGATTTCATCTTCCTCTGGATAACGGTCATCCACAACCACGCTACCGAAATCAAAATGTAATGCCTCAAATGTTCTCAGGCTAAAACGGTTATAAATATCGTATACAATCTGATCAACCGTATAAAAATCCCTTGCCAGCTCATATCGCTTTTCGTCTTTGGTCCTTACGACTTTAACTCCGAGTTTTTCCTCAAATGGTGTTAACGTAAGTTTCCCCGGCAGTTTTATATCCCGACCTTGGTCTGACTCTTCAAAAAGTGTGCTCGGGATATAATTGAGGTTAAAAAGGGTAAAATTATAAACACCTCTCCCCTGTTCTCGATCAGGC
>JADHWO010000089.1 GCA_016783445.1 Candidatus Aminicenantota bacterium | reverse complement strand
TCGGAATCGGAAGAGGGTATTATGGAATCTTTCCGGTTGACTTTATTACCTTCTTTGATGCAGGTGTAGCTTGGATCGAAAATAATAAGGCCTGGTTCTTAGACGGAGAGCGCAGGCTTGTTCGAAGCACAGGAATTGGGCTTCGTGCAAACCTTTTTGGTTTTTTTATTTTAGGAGTTGACTATGTTTATCCCTTGGATAGACCAAAAAAGGACTGGTACTTGCAAATGACAATTACACCAGGCTTCTGATTAACCTTGTGTCTTCTGGTCTTATAGTATATTAATATCATATTAAAGAGAGTTATCTTATGAATAATTCAGGTTGATAAAAAGGTTGGAAGTCATGAAGAATAATCTGACAGCTAATAAAGTCATCATGTGTTTATTTATGGCTATTCTATTCTTTTCTTTTTTTTCGAATCCTGTGTTATCCCAGGAAAAAAGGGTTAGAGTCATCGCCGAAAAGGCCAATATTCATCTCAGGCCAGATAAAAGAAGTCTGGTCATTGAGACTGTGGATAAAGGAACAATCCTGACTCTTCGTCAAACAAGGCGGGTCAAAAAATTATGGGACTATGTTTATTTTACTTCTGAGAAAACAGGAATCTCAAAGTCAGGATATATACTTGATTCGTTAGTTGAAAAGCTTTTTGGAGGAATTAAAGCTGTCACTCTTGATGAAGGAAAGGACAAATCCATATTACATTTTAGACAGGCTTTTTGGGGAGTGAACAAAGAACATGTTCTCAAATTGGAGGGCAAGCCTTCCAGTCAAGAGTTTATGGATGGATTAGAAATTGTTGGATACCAACAGAAAGTAGCAGGAATGAAGTGTAAAATTGAGTATATTTTTAAAGAAGATAAGCTAATAAGAGCAAAATATGTCTTTCTGGAACAACGTAAGTATGATAATCAATATATCGCTGATTATAAAATAGTTAAAGATTTTATTACAAAAAACAGTGAACTGCCTTCAGTAGATAACATAAACTGGTTGAACTCTTTGTATAAAGAGGATTATTCCAAATGGGGGCTTGCCATTAGCTTAGGACATCTAGAGTACGTCTCCCTCTGGAGCACGCCGGAAACTGATATTATGCTTAAGCTTTATGGCGAAAACAATAAGATATTAATCGAAGTTGAATATTCTGGAATAAAATTTAAAGATGTTGAAAATGGGTAAAAAAGAAGGCCTATATAGGTTTCCCATATCCAAAATATTTTACCGCAGAATTTATGCGTTCAGAAATAAAAAGATTATTCCGATTTTATAGATTTTTAAAGTTCAGCTCCGTCCCAACAGTAAGTGCATATTTTTTCTTTTGGAAGGCCTATAGCTTGAACAAGGTCTTCCAGTCTCTGATATTTCAAAGTTGTCAATTTTAATCTTTTCTTTATTTGTGTTAGCATCGCTTCATATTTTGAAGAGCCTGCCGTAGAATATTCATCCAGGTTCTTATCATCTACTCCCTCTATTTCATAAATGGCTTTTCTTGCAGCAAGATCCAGTTCTGACCTTGACCTCGAGAAATTCAGAAACTTGCATCCACGTGTTAGCGGGGGACAAGCAGGACGCATATGGACTTCCAGAGCCCCGAAATCATAAAGTCTTTGGATTGTGTCCTTCAGCTGGGTTCCTCTGACGATTGAATCTTCGCAGAAGAGTATCCTTTTCCCTTCTATCAGTTCCCTTATAGGGATGAGTTTCATCTTTGCCACCAGATCTCTTACAGTCTGGTCCTGGGGCATAAAACTCCGGGGCCAGGTTGGAGTATATTTTACAAAAGGTCTTTTAAAGGGTATGCCGGCCTCGCCTGCATAACCTAAACCATGCCCGGTTCCTGAGTCAGGAATTCCTGATACCATATCTATTTTGATGTCATCATTTTTTGCCAGTTTTGCGCCGCATCTGTTTCGCACATTTTCGACATTGATTCCTTCGTAACTTGAGGCAGGATAGCCGTAATAAACCCATAAGAATCCGCATATCTGCATTTTATCTCCTGGGGGCTTCTTTGGCTCAATTCCTTCTTCTGTGATTAAGACAACTTCCCCTGGTCCGAGGTATTTTTTTATCTCGAAATTGAGGTTGGGAAATGCGCATGTCTCCAGTGTTACAGCGAAGCTTCCGTTTTTTTCTCCGGTGACGACCGGAGTTCTCCCGAGCCTGTCTCTTGCTGCATATACTCCTTTATCGGTCAAGAGCAGCAAGGAGCATGACCCTTCAATCGACTCCATTACGTTTTTTATCCCGTCTTCAAAATTTGATTCCTTGTTAATCAGGGCAGCGACAAGCTCTGTTGGATTGATTTCTCCTCCTCTCATTTCAGAAAAATGGCTGGCCTTGTTGTCGAAAGCATTTTTGACAAGTTCTTCGGCGTTTTTTGCGACTCCAACAGTTACAATGGCATATTTTCCTAAATGAGAACGAATGAGCAAAGGTTGGTCATCATGGTCGCTGATTACGCCGATGCCTTTATTGCCATGCATCTTATGTAAATCATCTTCAAATTTTGACCTGAATTGAGCATTCTCGATATTGTGAATGTACCTGATAAATCCCTCTGGATTTATGACTGCAAGCCCTCCCCGTTTTGTTCCAAGATGGGAATGATAATCTGTACCGAAAAAAAGATCACTCACGCAGTCTTCTTTTGAGACAACTCCAAATAGTCCACCCATTATATGCTCCTTATTAAAAGGTTATGTTTTGCATAATTAACCTGGATTATTAATAAAAACTTCCGATGCTATGAGTGAATAATCCATGTTCACCTGGATATTCATAAAAACTGCTGATACTATTGGTGAATAATTCAGGTTAATAGAAAGACTGAATATTTTTGGCGCTTGCCAACTTTTTTCATATGGCTGGGAAGAAAAGAAATGTTGTTTAATCCAGCCATTTTTCATAAAAGTCTGTTTGGGCTTGTGAAAAGCCTGTGTTGCTAAGAATTTAAATATGACAAATTTTAGAAATCGATTCAAGAAAAAAATAAAAAAAACGAATTTATTCTTTTTTTAAATAAAAAAAAGCCATTAAATAAAATTTTTAGGGATTTCCAGTTCACAATCACGTATAATAGTAGCCCTGAAGATGCAGGAATAAGGCAAAATAGGTAAGTGGAACTGTTCTTAGGGAAAATAGATTTGACTTATATAGTGATAAAAAATTATCTTATTCTCTATACATAAATTGTTTTTGATGGTTTCAGATCTTTCCTTAAGAAATTTAAGAGAGCGAGGTCAAGATGGAAGATAGCAAGAAAGTTTTTTTTACAGGAACATTAGTTATTATTGTAGTGGCTGTAGTGGTTGTAGTCTATTATTTTTTCATTCGAGAGAATCCAGAAGAAGTCCTTCCTATTCAGGAAGTAGTGCAGGAGGAACCTGTCCAGGTTCCTGAAGAGGAACCTGTTGTTGAGGAAAAGGTTCCGGAGCCGGTTCATGTCGAACTTGATAAAAGTGATGAATTCGTTAGGGATTTGACAAAGGGGCTATCATCCCATAAAAGATATGCTGTCTGGCTGAAGAGAAAGGATTTGATCCGTAGATTTGCGGCTGTTGTTGATAATATAGCCAATGGTATGAGTCCTCGTCCTCAAATTGATTTTTTCACGCCCAAGGGTGATTTTAAGGTCGTGATGAAGGACGATCTTCATTTTGTGGACCCTGGAGGATATAGCCGATATAATTTGGCTACTAATGTTTTTGCCTCCCTGGATTCAGAAGGTTGTGCAAAGCTTTACTGGCAAATGAAGCCTCTTATTCAGGAAGCATACAGAGATCTGGGCTATCCTGGAAAAGATTTTGACATTACTCTGAGAGCAGCCATAGTAGAACTGCTTAATGTTCCTATTATCAAGGGAGAAGTACAGTTAGAAAAAAAAGTGATATCATATGCAATAGTGGATCCTGTGCTTGAAAGTCTGAGTGAAGCTCAGAAACATATCCTCCGCATGGGGCCAAATAATGTCCGCAAAATCCAGGGAAAACTGCGTGAGTTAGGAGCAGCTTTAGGAATTCCAGGAAACAAGTTCCCTCGATCGAGGTCCTACTCTCCAAAAAACAGAAGTTTCTAAATTTTTTCTTTTTTAGATTTTCCCAAATAAGGAAGATATGGTGTTTGGTGCTCTATTCATAAGTAAAGTTGAGCAAGCCGCAGACTTCTTGACAAACTTTTTCAGAAGAGAAGTATTCCATTAAACCTTTCCAAACTTTTTGCAGTTGAAGAAGACCTTGAAAAGGGTTTGCCATAGTAGAGGCTTTGGTATTAGCGAGATAAATATTGTTTATACACTCTGAAGCACCTTTCTTATCTCCTTGAGCAAGGTAGTCCATAGCCAGCATAAGGTTGGAGCGGAAGATTCGATCCTCTAAATCGTCTTTCAGGAATTCTCCTGGATAATAGCCCAGGTCTTCTGCTGTAATCCTTGTCATATTTGGAGTTGGCTTTTGAGATTCCAGCTTACGCTTTTCGAACACAAAGCGATAAATATCCTCTCTTAGCTTCCTCCACTGGGGATGGGTTTTTGGAGGAGGCTTGTGTTTGATTGAGAGCTGATTGTCCAGAAAGAATTTATAGCCAAACATTCTGGCATTGATGAGAAAATCAATATCTTCACCTCGAGTAATATAAGGGTCAAAAGGAACATGAGTGAAAAGCTCACGATGGACAACCAGGTTTCCTCCAAAAGCAAATGGAGTTTCTTTGAGCCTTGGGCTTTTTCCGATGATCTCTTTAAATGTCCGATTCATACAGTCGATCTTATTCCAGTAAGTCATCCAAGGAGTTGTTTCTTTGTTGAGAAGGAAATCATTGTCAGGGTTGATGTAATAACCGGCTACAACAAGTACTTTATCACCTTGAAAATTTTGCCCGATAAATTCAAGGGCCTTTTCCAAAAACATGGGATCCTCGAAGATTTCGTCGTCATCAATGAGCACCGCAGCTTCAGAGCCTAAAAGATGAGCTGAAAAGAGACACAAGTTTCGAATATTAGAATACCCGTTGAGCTGGAGAAGCGGGCTGAATTTATCGAGATTGTGATTAGCCAAATACTGATGAATCTTGGATAGCTGTGAGTAGGAGAAAAAAAATGTTCTCACTTCTGTAGATACTTCTTGAACGATCGAAGATATTTTAAGTTCGACATCTTCCTGGATATCCGGAGCTGTTGAAACACCAAGAATGACAAGATTAAAGTCTTTGTTTTTTAGAGTAGAGAGGCTCTTTAGTGCACGTCCCAGGGTTCCTTTCTCGTCGAGAGGGGTAGGATGGTCGTAGACAGTATCTGTTTCCTTCCACCCTTCAGTTTTTTTCCGTCCCCAGTAGCTGGGAATAACCATTGTGGTTTTCATTTTTATATCTCCTGCTGATTTTGCACTGAGGGTTTTTTAGCCATCATTTTTTCTAAAACTCCCTCCATAATCTCTACTCCTTTTTCCCAGGCATACTTTTCTTCTACAAGTTGGCGGGCATTATTCCTGATCTTCTGGTAAAGTCTGTCGTCATTTATCAGGTCTAGAATACCTTGAGTGAATTCCTCCGTAGTGTCTGCTCTGATGATGTTTTCCCTGTGAACAGCAGGAAAACCCTCTGCACCCAGGGATGTTGATATAATAGGGCGGCCAATAGCCATGGCTTCCAATATTTTGCCTCTGAATCCTCCTCCAAGCCTTACCGGACAGATGAAGATGCGGCCTTTTTTCAGATAGGGACGCACATCATCAACTCTGCCTGTGACAATTATGGATTTGTCTTGAGATAGGTTTTGTATTTCGGGCGGAGGAGCTTGGCCAACCACATAGAATTTGACCTCTGGAAGACGTGATTTTAACTGGGGCCAGATTTCCTCGTGAAAATAAAGAACAGCATCCACATTGGGATAATGTAGGTAATTGCCTACAAAGACAAGGCTTTTTTCTTTGCCTTCAAGCTCAGAGAAAGAAAAATATTCTACGTCTACGCCATGAGGGACAACAGCTATATCCAATTCAGGACAGATTTCTAAAAGTTCTTCTTTACCCTGAGGAGTCAGGGTAAGTACTTTGTCAGCATTCCTGTACATGTCGAATTCGTATTTTTTCAATCCTTTGAGATTTATGGCTTCTTTTAATTTCTCGGGTCCGAACTTATTATGGTGAAAAGCCTTAAGACGTGCTAGATAATAGCACTCATGTACAGAAAAAATTCGCCGTACAGCGGGGAGTAAAGGATTGTTGTGGATAAACTGGCCCATGACGGAATATTCAGCAATGACAAAGTCATATCGGTCCTTCTGAACCATATCTGCAATGGTTTTTGCCATGTTTTGTGAGCCGTAAACTCTTAGGAAGTAGTGAGGAACAGGTGCTGTAAAAAAATTCCATGTTGTTTTAAAAGTTGATTGTTTTGGAGGTATAGGGACAAGTTTTAGGTCATGACAGAAGGGTTTAACAGACGGGATGTATTTTTTTTCTTCTTCTGGGGAAAAAGCAGCCAGGGACACGAGATGATTTTTTTTTGAAAAATATTTTAAGCGGTTATAAATTATAATAGGCCCACCGATAACTTTGGAATGGGGAAATTCTTTGCATATAAAAAGAATCTTCATGATATATTTTTTATGATTTTATGCCCTAATACCATAAGATAAAATTTATTTTATAAAAAGCTTGATGAGAAGGAATCCGCCAAAAAGGAGGAGAAAAAAGAGAATGACAAAGAGGTTGAAGTATTTATCTATGAAGCTCTTAATCCCGGGGCCGAATTTTCGAAACAAAGCAGCTACTGCAAAAAAGCGAAGGGAACGGCTTATTGTGGAAGCAAAAAGAAAAAGGAAAAAGTTAAGCTTAAAGACTCCAGAGGCAATTGTGAAGACTTTATAGGGGATAGGAGTGAAGCCAGCTACAAATACATACCAGAAACCGCTTTTTTGATAATGGATCAATACTTTCTGGAAGGTCTCTTCTGTAAAAAAAGGCACATACTTGAAGAAAAAGGAATCCACAGATTGCCATAAGCCGAAGCCGATAAAATATCCGATCATACCACCTATTATTGAAGCTATGGATGCATATAAAGCAAAACGCCAGGATTTTTTAATGGCACCTAGACAAAGGGCAATAAGGAGGGGATCAGGAGGAATGGGAAAAAAAGAACTCTCGGCTAGAGCAAGAAGGAAGAGAGCAAGCAGCCCGTAGGGAGTTTCAGCCCAGTGAAGGACCCAGTTATACAGTTTTCTAAGAAGCTTCATCTGTCATAGATTTAAGAATATTTTTAAATATTGGATGCTGTATTGCCTGGTAATCCGTCATGTCAGTATGAAGTGGGGTAATAGTCATATAACCTTCTTTGACGACAAAAACATCGCTGTCTTTATCTCCCTTGGCTTTTGGATTTCCTGTTCCAATCCAGTAATAAGGTTTTTTTCTGGGATCTGTTTTTTCTATGATTTTCGGATTATATCTTTTCTGCCCGAGCTTGACAATTTTAATGCCTCGAAAAGGAGGAGGAGGGATATTGATATTTAGAGTCACATTTTCAGGGAGTTTGTCTTCCAGCAGCTTTCTGGCAATTAAATGAACAATCTTGGCAGAAAAATCATAGAAATACTCGTGGTTTTCATCAGGAAGGAGTGAGACAGCTATGGATGAGATTTTTAGGAAAGTTCCCTGAATTGCTGCTGCGACAGTACCTGAATAGGAAATGTCCTGCTGGCCGAGATTAGGACCCCTGTTAAGGCCTGAAATAAGTAATGAGGGTTTTTTTGGCAGCAGTTTTTGCCTTGCGAGATAAACACAGTCTGCGGGAGTTCCGTCTACAGCGTAAACATTCGCTTTGATTTTCTTGACTCTCAAGGGACGGCGCAGGGTAATGGCGAGGGAAGTGGCACTTTTCTCTCTGTCCGGGGCGACTATATATATTTGACCCAAATCTTTGAGATATCGGAAGAGTGATTCTATTCCTTCCGAGAAAAAGCCATCATCATTTGTAAGAAGAATTAAATGATTCATGAGATTCCGTCTCTAGCCTAAAATTAGTTTAAAAAAATTCGAGAATATATAAAATATCTAATCCATCAGGTTACTTAGATGAAGCATTTTAGCATTTGATGAAAGAGATTTGAACCTTTTTTCCTTTGCGAACTTACTAGCCTATATTTAACTGCTCTGCTCGTCAATTCCGGGATTGTTTTGGAGGCGATTCATTTAGTACTTCCTGAATTTTCACACAGCTATGAATGGTCGGGACGAGCGGATTTGAACCGCCGACCCCACGCACCCCAAGCGTGTGCGCTACCAGGCTGCGCCACGTCCCGACCAAGATAAAGATTATAACAAATAGGGAGAGATGTTTTTATATTTTTTTTGAGTCTTTTTCTAACGAAGAGGCAATTTCTTGAAGTTGGTCACGAATCTGATAGAGTACTTTTTTCAGGCGGTCAGGGTGGACCGGCGCCGAAGTTTTTATTCCGAATTCTTCTTCGATTTTTCTTTTTGCTCCGGCCAGAGTGAGGCTCTTTTTTTCCAGTAATTCCTTTAATCTGATGATAATGGCTAAGTCTTTTTTTCTGAATATTTTATCTCCGGAGCCAGTCTGTCCTGCATGAAGAAAGTAGAATTCCTTCTCCCAAGCTTCGATGGTTCCATGGTCAAGCTTAGCTAAACGGCTTATTTCCTCTAGCCTGTACACTAATTTTTCCGGAGTCTTCTCGCTTTTCATCTTGTTTTTTATTTTACATGAATTGGCCTGTCCAGAGAACCGGGCATGCCAACAAATTTGCTATTCTGTATTTGTATTCAATTCTGACAAGGTCAATCGTAACATTAACATGGAATACTTTATTCGTCAAGAATCCAATGGAGAAGTAAGTATCTATCTTTCTGTGATGGTTTAATATGGGTATTTGGAAATGTCTGAGCTCCGTTCAGATTTTTAACGCCATTCCTTCATCGATCTATTTAACATGTTAACGAAGGGCAGTGGGTGAAAAAAAACGTTTGAAGGCAAAGCGGGTATGGTTCACAAAATAGGGACAGTTCCTATAAATACAAAAGGGACAGTCCCCATTTTGTGAGAGCTAGGCCTGAAACCGAGCAGCCAGCTAACGGAGTATTTGAAAAATGGGATGAACAAGATATACAGGAAATTACTGACTCTTCAGCCCAACCAGCCTCTTCTTCGCATCGTCAATCTCAGCAATACCAGGGTCAGCGCTCATTTAGAGGTCAAGGAATTTTTCATAATTCTATTTTTCCCATTAACTTAAGTATTTTTATTTCTTGAAATGTTCTGATAGAAAAAGCCAAAGCCGCGGAAAAAGCCATATAACTCAAGCCAAGGATGGGATAACCGACCAAGCAAGAGATTAACAAAATAAAAAAATTTAAATCTCTATTTGCCAGCTCTACAATTTTAGATGATTTGCTACCTTTCCATTTTTTTGAGCTGTGAATTCTCTCGTTCATATATTCATAATAGAGTCCTTGTACGTAGTATCTTCCTAATATAAAGAAAGTGGATAATAATCCTAATAAAAAAATGAGATGGTTATGGATTGAAAAATAAATACCGAATGTTAAACCTATTACGACACTTAATTCGCATAATCTGTCAGACATAGAATCAGAAAATTTTCCGAAATAAGATCTTTTGAATTTAAGTCTTGATATTTTTCCATCGACTGCATCTAACATAGCGCCAAAGTAACATAATATTCCGCCAAGAATAAAATGCCTTAGTGAAAATAAAATGCCTGCAATAATAAAAAGCAATAAAAAAGTGAATGTTATCTGATTTGGTGTCAAGTTTGTTTTTGCCACTAATTTCGTAAGTGGTTTGGATATAGGAAAATTAAATAACTTCTTGAATAAGCCCGGATTTTTTATTCTTGCCCTCACAGCTTTTTTAAAAATGACTTTTTTAGCCTTCTTAAGATCATCAGGACCATCGATCTCTAAAAGTGTGTCATTTGAAATATTAAAAGAATTCACTTTATATCCTTTTTGTATCATCCACGTTATTGCATCTGGCCTGTCAAATTTATTATTTTTAATGCAATCTTCTACAGCGTCAATAAATACTGGCTCATTAACTGAAATTCCTGCAACTGTGGCATTGAATCCTTCCATGTTTTTCCTCATCCCAATATTTTTAACTATTCCGCTTTTTAAAACTTCAGCAACTACAGAATCTTCTTTTGAATTTCTAA
>JADHWO010000088.1 GCA_016783445.1 Candidatus Aminicenantota bacterium | reverse complement strand
GACGAAAGCAAATCCTCCCAGCAACTTCAATTGGTATTTCCTTCGTATTGGCAGCGATTATTCAATTTTTGTATCTTTTCCTTCAAGACCAGTTATGGGCAGCGGGAAAAGGGCTTTCATTTGGATACCCTTTCATTATAATCGCTACGGGAGCTTATGGACTAACTATGTGCAAAGAGTGGACCTTCCGTTGGCATGTAACCTTGCAGCGCATTACTAAAAGCGTAATAGTGGTTTGGCTTGCGATCCAATGTGGGCTTGGAATTTGCCGGATAGGGTACGCGTACGCTGGGCGCGATTATCGAAACTACATATCCAATCATGGCGAATACCGGCGCCATGATTGGGGAGTCGCTGCTTTTTCCAATGTGTTTGATGAAAAAAAAGCCCCCTCAGTGTGGATATCCGCTGGGAATGCCTGGGTTTCGGAATACCTTGGTTTTGTTTTTGGCTGGGACACGAATGTTCTAAATCTCGATGGAGTGACGCGGGGCGGAAGAAATTTCTCAAAAATGCCGCAAACGCCTTTTGAACTCCCACAATACTTGATCTTGAGCAGAGATAGCTACCAGAATTTTGACGAGATTGCCCCATTTGTCGCAGCGCAAAATTCGGAATTAATGCTCGTTCGTGTTTCTCCAAAGTTGCTGCAAAATCCTGTTTGGTTAGGGATACATAATCCGAATGGTATAGAAACAGAAAGTCAGGGCAAAAAGTTTTTTTGGATGGGAGGGAGCGCTACTTCCATTCGCTTACTTGCACCTGCCGATGGTGAGATTGTCCTGAAGGCTCGGTACGTGATGGGGCCGAGTTTGCCTGAGAAATCTGATCGGGAAATGATAATTTCGTCTTATGTGGGCGCACAAGCTCAGCACATCTTTGTCACTGAAGCTACGCGAGAAATTCGAGTGCCGGTTAGACAAGGACTCAATGAAATTACTTTTAAAATTGCTGATCTTCCGTCAGTGGTCAGGCTGGCTAATGGGGACACCCGGCCATTGCTATTAGGAGTCTACGGACTGGAGATCGGCTTTGAGAGAAATACATTAGTAAATAAGGAAAAAGTTTCCTGAGAAATTGCGAGGTCTGAGTAGAGTCTTTTAAAAGCTTGGCATGTGAGGTAAATATAAGTATGGCGAGTAGTCTGGAAATTAGTGTCCAAAGGCCGGATGTATCCATTGTAGTCCCTGTATACAAGGAAGAAAAAAACATCCAGCCATTCCTTGACCGCGTGGAAAAAGTTTTAGCTTCCATGAAGGTGGATTACGAAATTCTCTTCTGTCTTGATCCATCCCCGGACCGGACGGAAGAGGTAATTGCGGGGGAGATCAACCGCAATCCTAACATCAAACTGATTGTCTTTTCCAGGCGTTTTGGCCAGCCCGCGGCTACGATGGCAGGTATTTTAACATGCAACGGTAAGGCTTGTGCTGTCATTGATGTTGACCTTCAAGATCCTCCGGAATTGATCAGGGATATGTATGCGAAGCTTAAGGAAAGTTACGAAGTGGTCTATGCCAAAAGAAGGTCCCGCAAAGGGGAGACTATACCTAAGAGGATGGTTGCAGGTGTGGGATACTATGTGATAAACAAGCTCTCCGATGTACAACTCCCCCGCGACACGGGTGATTTCAGGATCATGAGCCGAAGGGTGATTGAAGACCTCCGCAAATTGAATGAGACCCATGGTTTTCTCCGTGGACTGGTGGCCTATATCGGATATAAGCAGACTGCTATCGAGTATGACCGGGATGAACGCCTCCACGGGCGTGGCCATTACAACCGTTTTTTTGGTTCTCTTAGAATTGGACTAAACGGTTTGATAAGCTTTAGCAGCAGACCGCTGCAGATGATGTCCATAGCCGGGGGCATATTGGCCGGGTTCAGCTTTCTTTTGGGTGCATGGTACGTGTTTCAAAAGTTGGTGGGATTTGACTTGACTCCGGGCCTTTCAACAACAGTTCTTGTAGTTACTTTTTTTGCTGGGGTTCAGCTTCTTTGCCTTGGGCTGATGGGAGAATATGTGGGGAGAATATATGACGAGGTAAAGCGGCGGCCCATGTATATAATAGATAAGAAACTGAACTTTTGACCTCCTTCGTATTTATCAGATTGAGAGCCGCGTTTATTTTCAAGGGGCAGGGATGCCAATGTTAGGAAAGCTTTATCTTTTCGCACAGCGTTTCATGGATCTGCGATTTCTTAAGTTTTTGGCTGTTGGCTTGACAACAATGGTGGTTCAGTTTTCAAGCTTTGCGATGATGTGGGACATATTTCATCTACCCCAGAGATTATCCGTTTCGATCTCTTATATTGCTGCTGTGACATTCCATTTTCTATCCAATAGATTTTTTACGTTTCAAGCTGGAAATGCGGACGTTTTTAAACAGCTCATTAAATACATAATAATTGTATGCTTGAACTATATAATTACGATTGTGGTCGTGGATGTGTGTGTTAAGACATTATTCTTGTCTCCGTATATCGGCGTGATGGCTGCAATCGCCACAACAGTAATGACAGGGTTCTTGTTTTTGAAGTACTGGGTATTCGGCGAGGCCTCAAGGCTCGGCAAGGCAAAACAGCTTGAAAGATGATTTGTAACTGCTCAGGTTATTAGCCTGTAGGCTGTAGACTGAAGGATAATGATCAATCCCCCCAACTGCAAAAGCCGTATTTGGGAACAGTATACTTGAATGGCTATGCTTTTATTGAGTTTTATGAGTCTTTTCCCTAAAAGCCTTCAGCCTTTAGCCTATCCACCTGAGTAGTTACGATGATTTGAGATCAGGAGTTTTGATACGTGGCAACCAAAAGGGAATATAACAGGTTTTTTGTGACCGGCTCCGCAGGATTCATTGCCAGCAATCTGGTTGATCGACTCCTTGATGAAGGAGTGTCTGTGGTCGGTTATGACAATTTTTCAACTGGGCTTGATGAGAATCTTGAACTGGCTCGATCAAACAGGGATTTTAAGCTGATTCGTGGAGATGTATTGGATTTGCCAGCCTTGACGGAGGCGATGGCAGGCTGTGATTTCGTATTCCACTTGGCGGCGAACGCTGATGTGCGTTTCGGAACGCTTCATCCTGAGAAGGATCTGGAACAGAATACCACCGCCACATTCAATGTTTTGGAGGCGATGCGGGCTAACGGAATTAAGAATATCGCATTTTCTTCCACAGGTTCGATCTATGGTGAGCCCGATGTCTTCCCTACACCTGAGGATGCTCCCTTCCCCGTTCAAACTTCTCTGTATGGCGCTTCTAAACTGGCTTGCGAAGGTCTGATCGAGGCCTACTGCGAGGGCTACGGATTCAAGGGGTGGATTTTTCGTTTTGTCTCTATTTTGGGCGAGAGATATTCTCATGGGCATGTCTTTGATTTTCACAAAAAGCTTTTAGTTGACCCACATCACCTTCATGTGCTTGGAAATGGCAAACAGCGTAAATCCTATCTCTATGTTCAGGACTGCATTGACTCCATGTTCATGGCCATTGAAAAGGCACAAGACAAGGTAAATATCTTTAATTTGGGTACAGATGAATATTGTGAGGTAAATGATTCCATCCGATGGATTTCTGAACATTTGGGCCTTGATCCGGAACTTTCATACACTGGGGGCGAGAGGGGTTGGATCGGCGATAGTCCATTTATTTTTCTCGATTGCTCACTGATTAGAGGCTTGGGCTGGCGGCCAAAACTTACTATAAGAGAAGGAATAGTAAAGACCCTCCAATACCTGCAGGAAAACGAGTGGTTGATAGGGGGGCGAGTATGAACATTGCGGTTTTAGGCATGTGGCATTTGGGAACCGTTACAGCCGGGTGTCTTGCTAATGTGGGATATAGTGTGGCTGGATACGACCAGAATGTAGATGCAGTAGCTACGCTTCAGCAGGGAAGTTTGCCAGTTAACGAACCGGGGCTTTCCGAATTGATAGCGACGGGTGTTGGGCAGGGGCTTCTTTCTTTTACCTCGGATCCCGTCAAAATATCTGAATGCGATACTATCTGGGTGGCATACGACACCCCGGTGGATGAGCAAGATCGGGCAGATGTTGATTTTGTCGTAAGCAGCATTGAGGCACTGTTCCCGTATCTGAAGGAAGGTTCTCTAATTATTGTTTCCTCTCAACTGCCGGTAGGTACAATATTCCAATTGGAGAGACGATTGCAGGCGAACCGACCAGGTATTTCTGTTTCTTTCGCCTGTCTGCCGGAAAATCTCCGTCTCGGAAAAGCCATCGAGGTTTTCAATCACCCGGACAGGGTTGTGGCCGGTGTGCGTAGAGAAAAAGACAAAAAGCGTATTGCCGCCTTGCTTCAACCGTTTAGTGATAACATTATCTGGATGTCTGTAGAATCTGCTGAAATGACGAAACATGCTATCAACGCTTTCCTGGCTACCTCGGTGGCCTTTATCAACGAGCTTTCCGGTATTTGTGAGCATTATGGCGCCGATGTGTCGGAGGTGGAGAAGGGGCTCAAAAGTGACCACCGCATTGGCCAGCAAGCATATCTCCGTCCGGGAGAAGCTTTTGCGGGTGGTACCCTTGCAAGGGATCTCAAATACCTAAATAGGTTGGGACAGGACAAAGAGTTACCCACCCCTCTGTTTTCGGGTGTTATTGAGAGCAATGAACTCCATAAGAAATGGGCAAGGCGAAAGCTAACGGAAGTTCTTAGGACCTTTACGGGAAAAAGAGTTGCCCTGTTAGGATTGACCTACAAACCGGGGACGGATACATTACGCCGCTCCGAGGCAGTCGAGACAGCCAGGTGGCTTAACGAGCGTGGTGCTGAGGTGGTGGCGTATGATCCGGCCGTAAAAATCCTGCCGGACGCACTTGCAAATGTTATCCATTTGTGCAAAGGGCCTGGCGAAGTACTCAGAGGAGCCCATGCAGTACTCATTGGTACACCTTGGCCCGAGTTCAAAAAACTGGAAGCAGAGGAGGTTGTTTCCCTAATGGTGCTACCAGCTGTAATTGATCCCGGAGGGTTTCTATCAGAGATCTTTGAAAACCAACCTGGAATCGTTTATGTAACAATAGGAGGAGTAGAATGAAACTAAAAGGTAAGAGTATTATTGTTACAGGTTCCAGTCAGGGCTTTGGACTTGCTGCGGCAACAGCATTTGTGCAGGAAGGGGCGAACGTAGCCATTTGCGCCAGGGGGCAGGAAATGCTGCGGATTGCCCAAAAGGAATTGGCCCGTTGCGCGACGGGAAAGGCAAAAGTCATCGCAATGCCAGCAGATATCGCTAACCCCAATGACGTTGACCGGCTTGTTGAATATGTTGTTTCAGAGTTCGGAGGAGTTGACGTACTCTTGTGTAATGCTGGTGTTTACGGTCCCAAAGGTCCCATCGAAGAGTTGGATTGGTACGACTGGGCCAAAGCCATTGGAATCAATCTCAACGGTACGGTTTTGCCCTGCCGAGCGGTTATTCCCCACATGAAAAAAAATGGCAAGGGTAGGATTATTATTATGTCTGGCGGAGGAGCCACCAAACCCCTGCCCTTTTTGAGCGCATACGCCACCTCCAAAGCGGCGGTCGTCCGCTTTGCTGAAACGCTCGCAGAAGAACTCATGGATTTCCAAATCTACGTTAATACAGTTGCCCCTGGAGCGCTTAATACTCGTATGCTGGATGAGGTTCTTGAGGCCGGTTCCGAGCTGGTAGGGGAGAAGTTTTACAATGAGATGCTGAAGATTAAGGAACAGGGAGGCACGTCTCTGGAAGTGGGAACTTCACTGTGTGTTTTTCTGGCTTCCGATGAAAGCGAAGGTATTACGGGAAAACTTATCAGCGCGGTATGGGATCCCTGGCGTGAATTTCCGGAGAGGCTTGATGACCTGATAGGAACGGATATCTTTACATTGCGAAGAATTATTCCAAAAGATCGTGGGAAGGATTGGGGAGATGGGTGATAGGAATTGGCTGATGGCTCATGGCTGATGGCTCATGGCTGATGGTTTATAGGAGTTGGAAGGTGGGTGAGGAGAGGTTTTCGTTTGAGGATTTGGAAGTTTGGCAGGAGGCAGTTGATTTCGCCGATAAATGTCTTGATATCATTGAAAGAGTCCAAACTAACAGAAAGCATTACAGACTTGTTGAACAATTGGAAAGCGCTGCAACATCTCCAGCCTTGAATATAGCAGAGGGAAAGGGTCGTTTTTCGAAAAATGACTGAACACTTATATGGTCTACGAACTATCAGCGATGAGCCATGAGCCATGAGCTATAAGCCAAGTAAAGGATAAACGTTGATGAATGATTCTGCAGAGTCTATGAACGATTCTTTCGGTGTGGCGATTATCGGATGCGGGCTTATCGGTCATAAACGGGCCGGGGTCCTGGGATGCCATCGACTTGTGGCCTGTGCCGACATTGTAAAGGAGCGTGCCAAGGATTTTGCCCGGAAGTGGCCTGGGGTGGACGTGGCACAGGACTGGCGTGCTGCAGTGGAAAGGCCTGACGTTGACATGGTCATAGTGGCCACAACCCATGATGCCCTGAGCGAAGTGACCCTTGGGGCAGTTAATGCCGGAAAGCATGTCTTGGTCGAGAAGCCTGCGGCGAGAAATGTCTCTGAGATCAATCCTGTCATTGCCGCTGCCGAAAAGATGGGGGTGCTGGTCCGCGTCGGCTTCAACCATCGCTACCACCCGGCCTTTATTAAGGCCAAAGAGATCGTGGCGTCAGGGGAGATGGGAAAGCTAATGTTCATCAGGGGGTGTTACGGCCATGGGGGGCGAATCGGTTATGAAAAAGAATGGCGGGCGAATAAGGATATTGCCGGCGGCGGTGAGCTGATCGATCAGGGGATGCATCTGATAGATCTATCCAGGATGTTTCTGGGTGGCTTCACCGGTGTAAAGGGTTTTGCCCATACCTATTTCTGGGACATGGAGGTGGAAGACAACGGGTTTATGATCCTTACGACACCGGAAAAACAGACAGCATCCCTTCATGTGAGCTGGACCGAGTGGAAAAACAGGTTTTCCTTTGAGCTTTTCGGGAAAGATGCCAAGATAGAGATCTCCGGTCTGGGGGGAAGCTACGGGGTAGAGAAAATAACATATTACAAAATGCTCCCCCAGATGGGGCCTCCTGAGACCACGAGCTGGGAATACCCTTTTCCCGATCTTTCGTGGGACAATGAATTGAAGGAATTTGTGGAGGATATCCGTCTTGGCCGGAGACCTTCCCCTGGCCTTGAGGATGCAAAAGCGGCCCTGGAAATTATTGAAAAGATATATGAACAGAGTTCATAGCTGATGGATTAAAGTTATTGGTTATTCGTGAAAAGCGATGACAAAAGAAAGCTTTAGGAGCTTTGAAGACCTTGAGTGCTGGAAGGCATGCACGGAGGTTAGGCGATTTATCACGGAACTGGTGAAGAAATATCCGAAAGAGGAGAAATTTGCCTTAGCAGATGATATGAAGCGAGCGGCTCGATCTACGACTCATAATTTGGCCGAAGGTTTTGGCCGGTTTCATTACTCGCCCTGTTAAATAGTTTGAGATAAGATCACATGTACTACACATATGTACTGTTGAGTGATAATGATAATCATTTCTATACAGGCTACACTCAGGATCTCAAACTAAGATTTGAACAGCATAATAAAGGCCTCGTTGAGTCAACAAGGGATCGAAGGCCACTTAAATTGGTATATTATGAAGCATGTTTGGACAAATCTGACGCGGCTAAAAGGGAGAAATACTTGAAAACTTACCACGGAAAGATGTTTCTCCGGCGGAGGATCAAATCTTATTTAACAGGGTAAAGAAAACATTCAGTTTTGCAGAATTAGCCGTGGGTCGCTCCATGAACTCATTGATCAATTGATTACTTCAAAGGATGATGGCTACATCACTACTGAAGAATATGAAAAAGGCCTAGCCTTAATCTCCAAAGCCCTCGCGCTATTAAATGGCTACATCCGTTATCTCAGTCGGAGCAAAACGAATAACAAATAACAATTAACCAATAACGATCTTCAATGATTATATCAAATATCTATCCCGAAAAAAACACGCCAAATAACAAGTAACGAGTAACAAATAACGAATTCCGGAGGAATTCCATGATTATCGCGCGGAGTCCATTAAGAATTTCTTTAGGGGGAGGTGGAACTGATCTCCCATCTTATTACAGGGATTACAGCGGGTTTTTGATATCGGCGGCCATAGACAAGTATGTTTACGTTACAATTATGCGACCCTTTACAGAAGGGATTTTTCTTAAATATTCCAAGCTGGAGCGTGTTGATCTGGTGGATGACGTCCACCACCCTATTATCAGGGAAGCGCTTCGGATGATGGAACTAAGGACCCCCCAGATAGAGATTACCACCTTGGCTGATATCCCCTCGGGGACCGGATTGGGGTCTTCCGGGAGCTTCACTACCGCGCTGGTAAAGGCGCTTTATGCGCACCGGCGAAGGCTGATCCACCCGACGGAATTGGCAAGAATCGCGTGCGAAATCGAAATAGATCGCCTCGGGGAACCTGTTGGAAAGCAGGACCAGTACATTGCGGCCTTTGGGGGAATTACCAGTTTCAGATTCCATAAGGATGATGAGGTGGAGGCCAAACCGGTCAATATCAGCATGGATACACTATTTGACTTTGAAGACAATCTATTGCTTTTTTTTACAGGGTTTTCGCGGAGTGCAGGGAGTATACTCAAAGATCAGGACACCCGTACACAGGAGTCGGATCAAGAGATGTTAAATAACCTCCATTATGTGAAAGAGTTGGGTCTCCGCAGCAGGAAGGCCCTGGAGGAAGGGAAGACCAGGGAGTTTGGGGAGATTATGCACGAGCACTGGGAGCACAAAAAGAGACGTTCGGGCGGTATGAGCAACCCTGAAATCAATGAATGGTATAAGGCTGCAAAGGATAATGGGGCTATAGGGGGAAAATTGGTAGGCGCGGGCGGTGGCGGTTTTCTCATGTTTTACACTGAAGATCGGAGCAAACTCCGTAAAACGATGGCCCACGCCGGACTTGAAGAGGTCCGGTTTCGTTTTGATTTTGAAGGCACAAAGATCTTGATGTCATGAGTCTGCCGGCAGCTATCCTGGCCGGGGGGATGGCCACACGGTTGATGCCCCTTACCGAAAAGATCCCAAAGGCATTGATTGATATCAACGGCGAGCCATTTATTGCCCACCAACTGAGGCTCTTGCGGTCAAAAGGGATAGTCAGTGTCGTCATCTGTGCCGGTCACTTAGGAGAGATGATCCGGGATTTTGTCGATGACGGCAGGCGATTTGATATTCAAGTTGAATACTCCTTTGATGGAGGTCGTCTCCTCGGCACAGGAGGGGCCATTAAGAAGGCTCTGAACCTGTTGGGTGATAATTTTTTTGTCCTATACGGTGATTCCTATCTCCCTTGTAATTATCAAGAGGTGGAAGCAGCATTTGAGGTTAGCGGGAAAAGGGGGCTCATGACGGTTTTTCGTAACGAAGGGGCGTGGGATACGAGCAACGTGGAATTCAAAGATGGTCAGATCTTAGCATATGATAAGAGACGGCTTTCGCCTCGCATGAGACATATCGATTATGGGTTGGGACTTTTTCAAAGAGAAGCCTTTGATTCGGTTCCTGAGGAGATGCCGTATGATCTTGCTGAGTTATATCGTTTCTTATTGGGGAAAGGTGAACTGGCGGCGTTTGAGGTAGAGCAGAGGTTTTATGAAATAGGTTCTGTTGGGGGATTGGAGGAATTGAAAAGGCACTTGGCTGATGGCTCATAGCTCATGGGTGATGGCTGATGGCTGATGGCTGATGGTTGATGGGTTGTTGGTTGTTGGGTTGAAGTTATTCGTTATTAGTTACTGGGTAGATGAGATGGGGTATTAAATGGAATTTGTCAAGAAATATCTTATTGAGGCGAAAGAGATCATCGATCAGCTCGATATGAATGCCATCGAAAAGATGGTTGCGGTGATCGAGGAGACCCGGAGAAGACATGGCAGGATGTTTGTGCTCGGAGTAGGAGGGAGCGCAGCCAATGCCTCCCACGCGGTAAACGACTTTCGGAAGATCGTCGGCATAGAGGCGTATGCTCCCACGGACAATGTCTCCGAGCTTACGGCTCGGACAAACGATGACGGTTGGGCAAGCGTCTTCGTCGAGTGGCTCAAGACCAGCAGACTTGGGCGTGACGATATGATCCTGGTATTATCTGTTGGCGGAGGCAATCTCGAAAAAAACG
>JADHWO010000021.1 GCA_016783445.1 Candidatus Aminicenantota bacterium | reverse complement strand
AAAATCCCGCACAAAGGCAAGTAAAGGGCTTAACACCAAAAGGCCGGATAAAAAAATCACCCCCGTGAAACCTAAAAAGCACTAGAAAAAAGCGAGCCAAAACCAGGATTTTTGACTTCCAAAATGGGAAGCGGTGAATAGAGAAATGCTGGCTGTTTGAGGGGAAAAGAAGCAAAAGGGGTTGACTGTGAGTGACCCTACCCAGCCAGCCTAGCAGGGTCATTAATATTAGTCGAAAAAGGATTCGAAAGATTGAAAAAATAAAAATAAAATAAAACTCTCAGGGGAAAAGACAAAAAAAAGGGAAATGGAATAATATTCCATTTCCCTTAAGATACTTAAGCCTGTCTAAGTTTTACTCAAACCAAACCTTTATCGTCTCACCATCATCATTAATTTCGATGAACACCATCGGTCCCAGTTTCTTCAGTTCCTTGAACAGCTCACCAATATCAACATCGCACTCATCTAAATGCATCTTTGGGTGCTTGTGTTCAGATTTAAGAATAAGCTCAATTACAGATATAGGTATCGTGATCTTGACCTTATCTTCTTTTGTGACATTATCCGTAATAAGCACCTTGAACCATTTAACTTCCTTCCCCGCCTCGTAGCTGGGATTCTCCTTGACTGCTTTCTTGATTGCCTGGAAATCATCATCCCTGGTGTCTGCCAGAATCAGATTTGGCATAACAAAACTCAGTACAAAGGCTACCAAAATAAAACCTGTAACTTTTTTCATTGTTTACCTCCTAAATTTTATTCTATCCATATTTTAATAATTGTTTCCTCGACCTGTATTTCAATTTCCCCGGTCTCTCCAAGCTCTTTTAAAATCCTGTCCAGATCATAACCTTCCTCTATCATTAACTCCCTCTCTTCCTCAGAAACAGCCCCTAAAACAAGGTCAGCCAGAGCCCAGGGAATATTAATCCTGAGTTTGAGTTCGCCTTTTTCCCAAACTCTTATCTTCAGCACTTTCGCTTTTCTATCGTATCTCTCCTCTTCAAAATCCTTCAGAGCTTTAGGATCAACCCGGAGCAGTGCTATCCTTGCTCTGTCCCTGAGTTCATGATCCCTTTCCTTCCTGATTATCTCCTTCAGGACCGGAACTCCTCTGGCTGCTGCTTTTTTGTCTTTTATGTAGCTCAGTTTAATAGCGGCATAATATTTAACCACTTTGTTTGGACTGGAAAGCCTTTTTTCTACTTCTTCCAGGTAAGACTTTTTCCCGCGCCTGTAAAGTTCCATGGTTATATTAATGATAGAACGCTCCGATTCCTCGGTTAAGCTTTCACTGCGGTCCCTGCGTTTGATGTATCTCTTGTATTCATCCAGAGCTTCTAACTCCTTTCCCTTTTGTTCCTCAAAGCATTTGGCATTGTAGAAAAGAGCCTGGGAAAACCACGGGCTTTTCGGGTATTTCTCAAGCAGTTCCTCCAATATCTCCTGAGCCTCTTTCCATTCCTTATCAAAGATAAGGACTTTCGCCTCGCGAAATAATTTCTCGTCCGGCTTCACCTGGGCATATGCCTGAAGGAGCATAGAGGAAAGGAGAAAAATTCCAAGAATTATTATTACTTTTCTCATTTTATACCTCACTCTGTTCCAATTCTTTTTTCAATATGCTTATTTTTAGTAAAATTTGTTTATCTTCGATCATTTTCTGGATCTTCTTGACTTCCTCCGCTGAAAGCTTAACGCTTATCTGAGCCAGTTCGTAGAAAAGAAACTCAATCTGGTCACAGATCGCTTTTGCCTTGGCCATTTGAAATTTATCCAGCTGCGGATTGATGTATTTTTTCTTTGCCAGGAGATCTCTTGCTCTCTTTGAAGTGAACTCGCCCTGCCAGAATTCCCCGGACTCTTCAGAGGGAGCCTGGATAAAATCCAGGATCAAGTACTGACTCTTATCAAGATAGTCCATTGTCTCTCTCCGGGCCATCTCAAGCTCTATTTTTTCCAGGAAATCCTGGGGTGCAAAGAACTCCCCTGTTTTAGTCTCGATGGAAACAGGAGTTTTAAAAACCATAAGAGTTACCAGAGTACCTATAACAATACCGACGAGGAGTGCTGCGTAGACAGGCCGGAGTCTGGGCTGAAAGAGAAGTCTTGCTGCTTTTTCCAGCCAAAATTCGCGGGGAGCACGGACTTCTTTTTCAAAGACCTTCTCAGTAATCTGGGACGGAAGGGCTTCCCAGTCCACGGAAGCCATAGCATCCTCAATATCGGCATGTAAAACATCTGCTCCTTTTCTGACTTCTTTTAATTCTTCAAGTTCTCTCCTGCAGTTAGGACAAGTATCAATGTGAGATTTTAAAAGTTCTTTTTCACTTTCCTGAAGCTCCCCATAAAGGAAAGCCACAAAATCTTTTTTAAACCTTTTACAATCTATCATAGCTGTCTCCCATATACGGAGCTATCAAGCCCCTCAAATTTTGAACAGCTTTAAAATGAAGCGACTTAGCCGTTCCCAGAGAAATATCTAATATCTGGGCAATTTCTCTGTATTTAAGCTGGTTATAATGTTTCATCACAAATATCATCCTCTGTCTGCTGGCCAGTTTTTTAATACAACTGGAAAATATTCCTTTTAAATCTGACGATACAAAAGGATCAGCTTCATTCTGAACCGGCAAATTCATCTCATCGACGGGCTTTTCACCCTGCCATTCCCTGTTTTTACCGTAATTTTTCCGGTAGTAATCTACGCACAGGTTTTTGGCAATCTGTAAAAGCCAGCTCTGAAAGTTTTTTCCTCTTTTAAACATGTAAACTTTCTGGTAAAGCCTCAAGAAGGTCTCCTGGACAATGTCCATAGCATCTTCCTTGTTGCGGAAAAAGGAGAAAGCCAGCAAAAAAACCTTCTTCTGATAAAGACTCGTTACAGTCATAAAAGCCTCTCTGTCTCCTTCTTTGATCCGCTCGACAAGGGTATAGATATCCTTTTGTTCATCAGTCTTTAAACCTTCCATTCTTTATTTTTCTTTTTGATTCCTAAAGAAAAGAGAACAAGGAACAATCACAGTAACTTGTGCGATTCTTTTTATTTTTACCATTTTTAGCCTCTTTATTCAGTATTCAAAGTGTATTACGGAAGAATTTTCAAAAAGGTTCACCTGAAAAATATTTTTTTTCAAATATACTCAATCTCTTTAAAAATTTCTATATTTAAATACTGCTTTCTGCTATATTTTTGTTTGGTAGTTAAGCAGGGGTTTGATTCATCAAATCCACAATGAGTAGGAAATATAACAAAATGTTTTTGTTTTAAGAAAGGAGAAAAAATGAAAAGAGGAAGATATGTTCTTATTATATTTTTAATATTTTTCTTTTTAATTCTGGCAACAATTTTTTCCTTTGTTTTTTATGAGATAGGAAAACCTCCTGCTGTAAAAGCCCGTTCTTATCTGGAAATCAAGCTTTCAGGTCCAATTCAGGAGAGAACTTTCCCCGATTTTCTGACTACAATGCTCGGGAGAAGGCAGCCACTATCTATGTATGATATCTGGATGAACATTCAAAAAGCTAAGGTTGACCACCGCATAAAAAGCCTTGTCCTGCGCCTCGGCTACCTCCAATGCGACTGGGCAAAGGTAGCCGAAATCAGGGAAGCTGTCCTGGATTTTAGAAAATCAGGGAAAACAGCTTACGCTTACATTGATGAAGCACCTGACCTTGACAAAGAGTATTACCTTGCGACAGCTTGCGACCGGATCATCCTCCACCCTTTAGGCTGGATGGGCATCAATGGAATCGGAGGTTATGTTCCATTCCTCAAAAAAACCCTGGATAAACTGGGCATTGAAGCTGAAATTGAACATGTCGAGGAATACAAGACGGCTTACAACATGTTCACCGAAAAAGGATTCACCCCAGCCCACAAAGAAATGATTGAATCCATCTACGGCGATATTTTCTCCCACTATGTAAAAGAGCTTGCAGAAGCAAGAGGGAAAAGTGAAAAAGAAATAAGAGAGCTGATTGACCATGGTTTCTACCAGGGTGAACAGGCGATGGAAGCAGGATTGGTGGACGACCTTCTTTATGATGATGAATTCGAAAACCTTCTTAGAGATAAAGGGATGAAACTCTATCGAATCTCCCATCAGCAGTACATAAAGATCAAGCCCACTTCTCTGGGTTTAAACAAGGGAAAAAAGATTGCCCTGATCTACGGAATGGGCACCATCCATTCAGGAGAAGGCATCTATCAAAGCATGGGCGGTTCAACAGTGGCCCGCTTGATCAGAAGGGCAAGGATGGACAAATCTATTGCTGCTGTTATCTTTCGTGTTGACAGCCCGGGCGGTTCGGCCGTGGCTTCGGATGTGATCTGGAGAGAGGTATTCCTCACCCAAAAGGAAAAACCCTTTATTGTATCCATGTCAGACATGGCTGGCTCAGGAGGATACTGGATTTCCATGGCTGCTGACAAAATTATAGCTCAACCCCAAACCCTCACAGGCTCTATTGGAGTGATCTTCGGCAAATTCAACATAGTCAACCTTTCTAAAAAACTGGGAATAACTTCTGAAAGCATCGTCTACGGTAAAAGGTCTGACATATTCTCTCCGCTTCGAAGATTTACCCCTGAAGAAAGGAAAGCTATTAAAAAAGAGACTTTATGGATTTACGACCGGTTCCTGACAAAAGTTGCGGAAGGACGAAATATGAACAAAGATGATGTTGATAAAATCGGAAAAGGACGTGTCTGGACAGGAAGCCGGGCTAAAGAGCTGGGCCTTGTGGATGAGATAGGAGGATTATCGCGCGCAATTGAGCTGGCAAAAGAACTGGCCGGCATTCCGGATGACAGGAGTGTAAAGCTTGTTGTATGGCCAAGAAAAGTATCCTTCTTTAGCGCTCTTTTTGGAAGAAGACAGATCCGGACAAAACTCGACCTTCACTCAAAACTTGAAAAAATCGTTAATATGCTTGAACTCCTTGAAAATGAAGGATCTCTGGCAATAATGCCCTTGTGGATTAATCCGGAATAAATAAGAAAAAAAGAGATAAGGTTAGCATTTCTTGCAAAAACAATACAAATTGTGGGATTGCCGCACTACGTTCGCAAAAACATCTCTGAATGTCAAATGTTGAGACGCGACCCCTTTTTTTGTTTAATAGGCATAGGAGGAAGGGCAGATCGTCCGGAAATCACAGAAATTGCAGCTGTGCCAGTCCGGTTTAGCCTGATAATCCTGGCTGCGAATACCAGTCTCAGCTTCTTTTATCTTTTCCATAGCCTTTTCCAGTTTTTTATCTTTTTTTTGAGCACAGCCAATTATATCCGATTCCAGAAAATGAAGCCGTGTCTCAACAAGAGGAACATCATGTGTTTTGATAAACGAGAGCGCATATAAATCCATCTGAAGGCTGTCTCTGGCTTTTTTATCAGCTTCTTTTTGGTTCTTAACTTCTGTCGCCTTAAAATCAATTATAACTGCGCCTTCATCTGTATAATCAATCCTATCCCAGCGGCCAGTAAACCTGACCTTTTCAAAATGCCACTTGAAAGTTTTCTCGAGGAATTTGGGAAGATGTCCCGACTCCTCTTCCCGCCGGTAAAACAAACAGAGGGATTTCTTCCCAGCCTTCTTCCTCATCTCTTCGTGTTCCCGGCTTAAAAAGCCTTCATTGACCCAGCAGTTTTCATACTCTTTCAGGAGTTCTTTTTCCTTAAGTTTTTTTCCTAACATCCTGTTAGTCAAATAAAAATGGATCGTATCGTGAAGAACCCTGCCAAACACCAGGTTGTGATGGGCGACGACAGGAATCCGCATGATATGCCTGTATAAATACCTGAAAGGACAGGTCATGTAATCATCCACCTGGAAATAGCTTAAAGTTAAAGGCCCCTCTCGCTTTGCCTCTGATATAAATTTTAGCTGTGGCGTCTGCTTTGCATACCTTGTAATCTCTTCGAGGGCTGAAGTCTGTTGAACGTCATCCGGCATTTTGGAAAGGTCAAAAGCTTCAAGCACAAATGGGCTGACTTTTTTTAACCGCTTTAATCCATAATCCCTGGCCCAGGTCAAATAGAGGAACTTCTTAGCCCTCGTCATCCCAACATAAAAAAGCCTCCTTTCTTCCTGGATCCGGATCCTCTCCTTTTCCTCCTGGTTATATTCCTCTCCTTTAGGAACTTTATCCTTCAGAATATCATCCGGGACAGGAATTTTCTCTTTTCTCTCTCTCCCGGGAAACCTGTCAGCTATAAGGCTGACCAGAAAGACAACGGCAAATTCCAGCCCTTTGGCTTTATGAAACGTAAGCACCTGAACAGCATCTTCCTCCAATTCCGCTTCCGCAGTTGCAGGATTGTCCCCTACCTGTTGAAGAAGGTCAAGATACTTAGCAAAAGAATGAATAGAGTCATCATCTGTCAGCCCAAAGAAATTTTTCACTTTATCGAAAAAAATGCGGAGATTCTTTATTTTCAACTCGGCCTGGGGATTCTTTTCCTCAACAAGTGCTTTCAGATAACCTGTTCTCTCAAGAAAGGAATAGAGCACTCTTCCAGCATCCTTGGATTTAGCTTCCACGATAAAAAAAAGTAAATCCTCAAAATAATTTTTAACCTTTGTTTCTGTTGAGCCGGAAATATTTACAGGGCTCTTTCCTTCATGAATTTGTTTAAAAACTTTATGCAAAGCTAAGTGCTTTTTATGCGCATAGTTGGAAATTAAAGTTAAATCATAGGGATCTATCTTATAAACTTCAGACTGGACAAGATAGAAAAGACTCTTGCTGTCTTCAAAATCCGTGAGGGATTTTATAAAAGAAACAAGGATCTTCACCTCATCCTGAGAATACAGCCCCCGGCTTCCGGAAAAACGGAAGGGAATTTCATTCATGTTTAATGCTCTGAAGAAAGAATCCGCATCCGCATTCCGCCTGACCAGAATCGCCATATCTCCGAACTTATACCCCTCCTTATTCTTTTCCAGAATAGTATCAGCAACACGGTCTGCTTCCTGGGATAATGTATCAAAAGGAAGCATGTGGATACATTTCCCCTCACTCTTCACAGAAGACTCAAGCTTCTTGTTTATCTCTTCTTCAAATTCCAGGCGGTTAGGGTTGTTTTTCCTTATTAGCTGGCAGGCAGAATCCAGGATGTCCTGGGTGGAGCGATAATTTATATTAAGAACGACCTTTTTATAATCAGGAAAAATTTTTCGAAAATTGAAAATATTGCTTAAAGAAGCTCCTCTAAAGCGAAAAATGCTCTGGTCATCATCTCCGCATACGGTCAAGTTCCTGTGTTTTGCAGCCAGGAGCTTGAGAAGCTCGAACTGGATATAGTTGGTATCCTGGAATTCATCAACCAGGATATACTTGTATTTATTCTGAAATTCCCGGAGGATAGAAGGCCTCTGCCTGAAAAGTTCCGCAATCAGCAGCACCTGGTCCTCAAAATCAATCTTTCCCTCACTCTTCAACAATTCCTGATATTTCTGGTAAATTCGAGAGACTTCCAGGTGCTTTAAAGCTATTTCCTTCTCCACATCGTCTGAAGCTTCCCTGCTTAGCTTTTGAGAATACTCCAGATATTCATCAGGTTTTATATCTTCCTGCTTTAACCTTTTTACAGCGTTAAGGAGCTCCTGGATGTGCTTGGTCGGAAAGCTCAATGGGCGGTAGTAATCCAGAGGGAACTGAAAAAGATGCTCCCTGAAAAATATAGCCTGCTCAACATCGTCAAGAAGCTTGAAATTCGGAGAATATCCCAGTTCAATCCCGTAGTCCCTCAGCACTCTTTCCCCGAAGGAATTAAACGTGCTGATTTCTACAAATGAGTAGCTGTAAGGAATCAAGAGGTCAATTCTTTCCTCCATCTCATTTGCCGCTTTCTCGGTAAAGGTCACAGCCAGGATTTCATCAGGCCTGGCCAGTTTTGAAGCGATGAGATAAGCGATTCGGTGAGTGATGACTTTTGTTTTCCCTGTTCCTGCGCCAGCTATGATAAGAAGAGGGCCCTGTCCATAGGTTACAGCCTCCTTCTGGACAGGATTCAGGTCCTTTAGCAGCTGATGTAGACTTTTTTGACGGGGTAATCGGGGCATAATATAACCTGAATTATTCATAAAAACTGCCGACACACTTTTATATTTTCAATGATACAAGCATATTATATTGATTCTTTTTCAGAATTAACATTCAAACCTTCTCCAATGGGTTCACTTTATTTTTATGTCGGCATTTTTTACTCTACAGGCGAGCCGACCTCACCTCATATGCTTCGTTGCAGGGTATTCGCAGTGGAGAACCACAGCTTCATACCCTACGCCTCGCATCTGCAGCAATCTCGACTCGTGAATAATCCAGGTTAAATTAAATGAGAAGTATTTATTTTTCTTTTTTTATAATAACGACTTCATCCGGCTTCATGAGCCAGAGCTTTTCCCGGGCTTTTTTCTCGACTGCCTTCGGATTATTCTTCAGTTCCTCTATCTCTCTTTCCAGTTTTTTCTTCTCTTTCTCAAGGCGTGCTATTTCATGGAATAAAATTTTATGCTCTCTCTGGACACGGTATATTTCAATTAAACCTTTTTTCCCAAAAAAAGAGGCCAAAAGCAGGACCACAAAAAAAAAGCTTATAGCTGCAATAATAAGTTTTTTGCGAAAGGATAAGGTGCTTTTCTCTTTTTTCCCTCTCATGATACCAGCTCCAGTCCGTATCCCATGAGCTTCTCCAGTTCTTTCTTCGAGCTGGATTCCGCATAGCACCGGATAACAGGTTCTGTACCCGAGCACCTCAGGAGAAACCAGTCATCATCGGAAAAATCTAATTTTATCCCGTCAATGGTTTCAACATTGAAAATTTTCCTGTCGTTAAGCTGGCTTGGAGGATTTTTCATTAGTTTTCTCAGCTTCATTTCGTTTTCTGCGTTTAAAGGAACTATCTTCTGCATCCCCACTCTCTTTCCATATTTGGAAAACAAATCATCTATCTGCTCACGCAGGGTTTTCCCCATGGCAGCAACCATTTCTGTTACCAGGAGGCCGGCGAAAATGCCGTCTTTTTCCGGAAGATGGTCTTTTATGGCTACACAGCCACTCTCTTCTCCCCCAAAAATGATTTTTTTCTTCAGGAAGAGATCCGCCAGGTATTTGAATCCGACAGGGGCTTTATAAAGAGGGAGGTCGTATTTTCTTGCGATCCGATCAATAAGATGCGTTGTTGCCACAGAGCGGGCAACACCTCCTCTCCACTTTTTCTTCGAAACAAGATAATCCAGCAGTAAAGAGAGAATCAAGTTTTGAATTATAAAATTTCCTTTTTCATCAACAATCCCGAAACGGTCACCGTCTGCATCGGTAGCGATCCCCAGGTGGCATTTTTTCTCCTTCACAAATTTCTTCAGTTCTCCAAGATTTTCCTCTGAACAGGAAGGAGCGACCCCGCCAAAATATGGGTCGATATAGCCGTGGATCTCCTCTACTGGAATATGGTTCTCTTCAAGAATCTCATCCAGATATTCCCGGCTTGTCCCATAAAGCAAATCCACGGCAACTTTTACCTTAGACTTCCGGATGAGGTCAAAATCGATCTTATCCTGTATAAAAGAAAGATAATCTTCCTGAAGATTTATTCTTTCAAGATATTCATTCCTGGCGTAATAGGGGCAGAAAGAAAAATCCTTTTTTAAGAGTTTTATTTCCTCTTCTATTTTGTCTGTAATCTCCGGTAGGGCAGGAGCACCGGTTTCTGTGTTGAATTTGAGGCCGTTGTATTCAGGAGGATTAAAAGAGGCAGTGAAATTAATTCCTCCTTGAGCTTTTCTTTTCATCACCTGGTAAGCTTGAGCCTGAGAAGGGGCATCCCGGTCTGTCAGATAAACATGAATCTGATTGTGTGTGAGGATTTTTGCCGCCTCGAAAGCATATCTTTCTGAAAGAAAACGGGTATCGTAATTAACAATAACCGATATTTTTTTTCGGGGAAATTTTTTCTTCAGATAATTGGATATAGCCTGGACAACAATCCTTACATTTCGAAATGTGAATTCCTCCCCCATGATTCCGCGCCACCCTGATGTCCCAAATCTAATCATCTCGGTTTTTTTCAAAATTATCACAAGAGACAAGGAAAAGCAATAGGGGTCGCGACCCCTTTTTGTCCGCGACCCCTTTTTGTCCCTTTTTGTCTTTTTGTTGACAGGGACATGAATCTTATTTACTTTATAATCCTGTGTTAGAAATGTCAGAAATGAAAAACCATACTCTGGCGGGAATATTCCTTATCTCTTCCGCCACACTTTGCCTGGAAATAACTCTAATCCGGTATTTTTCTATCTCCCAGCAGTACCACTTTGCCTTCCTGGTGATCAGTATTGCCTTTTTAGGATATGGAGCCAGCGGTTCCTTTTTATCTTTCTTTAAAACTTTTCCCTCTATCGAACAGGATAAATTCTTATCATACAGCTCTCTCCTATGTTCTCTAACTATCCTTATAAGTTTTTTTCTCTGCAACCAGATTCCCTTTGACTTCTTCAAACTTTCCTGGGATAAAGGGCAAATCTTTTTCATCTTTTTATACTATATCCTGCTCAGCATTCCCTTTTTCTTCGCTGGCCTGACAATATCTTTCGCTATCTCCAGGGCTTCGAGCCTTGTGAACAGGATTTACTTTTCCGACCTCCTGGGTGCAGGGACTGGAACCCTACTTGTATTATTTGCCTTCCTGCCAAAGGGAGACAGAGGAGTCATTATCTTTATCTCTTTCCTTGCCCTTCTCTCTTCATTCCTTTTTTGCATAAAAAGGCCGGTTTCCTTTAAACTCCTTCTGGTCTTCCTTATGGCAGCAGAAATCGCCCTTTTCCTATCCTCTCCTTCCTGGCTGAGCTTCAGGATTTCTCCCTACAAATCTCTTCCTGTGTCCCTTAAATACCCCAATGCAAAACATCTTTTAACACAATGGAATGCCATATCCCGTATCGACATTCTGGAGTCATCTGCAACAAGATACGCTCCGGGACTGAGCCTCCTCTACGACAAAAAGCTTCCTCCTCAACTTGGCCTATCTATAGACGGAGGGGAGCTTTCTGCTGTCACATCTTTTAAAGACTCCGGAGACTCGCTGGAATTCCTCTCTTATCTTCCTTCTTCCCTTGCTTATTCCTTAACCAAAAACCCCAGCACCCTCATCATCGAGCCTAAAGGAGGCCTGGATGTTCTAGCCGCTCTTTATTTCAAAGCCCCTCAGATAAAAGTCATCGAGAGCAATCCATTAATCATAAAACTGCTTCGTGAGGAGCTCGCTCAATTCACCGGAAACATCTACCATAAAGAGAATATTCGTTTTGTTTCAGCATACAGCCGTTCTCATCTGAAACAGGAGAAAAACGTTTATGACTTAATTGTCTTTTCCTTAACTGACGTCTTTGGTGCCTCCGGAACAGGCATGTACGGTTTTAGCGAAAATTACCTCTATACAGTTGATTCTTTTTCCCATATTCTAAGCCGGCTCTCTCCTAATGGACTTGCCAGCATGAGTCTCTACCTGCTTCCTCCTCCCAGGCAGGAGGCAAGAATTCTGGCGACCTGGATCGAAGCCCTGGAAAAAAACAACATGGACCCATCCTCCCGTATTATTGCCATCAGGAGCTGGGGGACCATAAGCTACTTCATAAAAAAAAGCCCCTTTACTAACTCAGAAATCCAGAAGCTCAAAGATTTTACAGACAGATGCCTTTTTGACCTTGTCTACTACCCCGGTATTAAACCTGAAGAAACCAACATCCATAACAAATTCGAAAAATCTTTTTATTACAACCTTACCAAGCAGCTTCTTTCTCCCGCAGAGAGAAAAGAGCTTTACAGGGATTACATCTTCCAGCTAAGGCCCACAACTGATAACCGGCCCTTTTTCTATAATTTCTTCAAGATGAATAAACTGAAAGAAACATTCAGGGCACTTAGCCAGAAATGGCTTCCTTTACTTCAGGGACAGTTTTTAGTCCCTCTTCTTCTTTTTCAATCTGTCATTTTAGCCTTTGTCCTAATCCTCCTGCCTTTACTTGCCTTTCAAAAGGGAAAATCCAGAAGAAGAGGCGTCGCCTCGAATACTTTTTTCTTTTTCAGCCTGATCGGAATGAGCTTTATGTTTGTGGAAATAACCTTTATACAAAAATTCATCCTCTTTCTGGGCCATCCCCTTTATTCAACATCAGCCATTATCTTCTCTCTGCTATTCTCATGCGGATTAGGGAGCTATTTTTCCAAACGTCTCCTGGGAGAAAACTTAAAAAGAAATCTCAAATGGAGCCTTCTTTCCTGCACAGGACTCATTGTTGTTTATCTTCTTCTTTTTCCTTTCTTTACAAAAAACCTTATAGGCCTCAATCTTTTTATAAAAATGGTCCTGACGTTTCTGATTATATTCCCTCTCGGCTTCCTTATGGGATTTCCCTTCCCTTCAGGAATCCGGCTGCTTGGAGAGCAAGGAAAAAAGTTTATCCCTTGGGCCTGGGCTACAAATGCCTTCTCCTCTGTTGTCAATTCAATTCTTGCACTAATGATTGCTTTCTGGGGAGGATACAATCTTGTTTTACTTCTGGCAGCCGGAGGCTACATGCTGGCTTTATTTTTTCTGGGCTTCTCCAACCATGGGAACAAACCGAACATCTAAAACATGCCTAACCTCTGGTTTGCCCTCTATTTTTGTGATGAGAGTCAGAGTCTGGAAATAAAGGGGATTACCGAGGGGAATGATAAGTCTACCTCCTTCTTTTAGCTGTTTAAGAAGAGATGGGGGCACATGATTGGCTGCGCAGGTCACAATAATAGCATCAAAAGGGGCAAACTCTTCCCAGCCAAAATAGCCATCGCCCCATTTGACCTTAACCTGATTATAATTTAGCTTTTTCAGCGTTTTAACAGCTTTTTTTGACAGCTTTTCTCTTATCTCAACCGAATAAACTTTATCTGTCAGATGCGCAAGCACAGCAGCCTGGTAGCCTGAGCCAGTGCCAACCTCCAGCACCTTTTCTCCCTTTTTAAGCTTCAGGTTCTGGGTCATCAATGCCACGATATAAGGCTGGGAAATCGTCTGGCCTTCATCAATAGGCAAAGGATGATCCCTGTAAGCCTGGTTGCGCAAACCCGGCTCGACAAAAAGATGACGGGGAACTTTCCCCATGACCTCAAGGACACTCTCATCCCTTATATCCCGTGCCTTAAGCTGCCTCTTGACCATTTCCTTTCTCTTCCCGGCATAGGGATCTTCCTCTTTAGTAAAAGAGAAAAAAGGAACAGATAAAATAACTGCACAGGTGACTATTTGTCTAAAAAATTTGTGTTCTTTCATCTTTTCTCCCTGCCAGGGGTGCACATTAGTCCTCAAAGAAGGGGTACCTGGCTTGCGACCTCCTCCCTTTCGAATCTTTCTCGATCCTTTATACTATTTTAATTTGATTCGCTTTAAAAAAAAAGAGAAATTCTACAGGGAAAGACCTGAACACAATGTCAAATGTTGAGACGCGACCCCTTTTTACTCCTCTTAAGCGGGGAGGTCTCTAACCCCTAGGGGGGAGGAAAAAACCTTAAAATTCACCCCTCAAACCCTCCCAACAGAGTATTGACTGCAAAATGTTTCTTTGCAACCATATAGAAACCCAAAAAGTCCGAACTGAAATGATTTATACAAAAAGAGCTTCAGGAAAAAGAGAAAATTTTATAAAAAACCCCGTCTTTGTTTATGAATCCGATGTATGAAACAAAAACTGGCGAATTTCTCACAATAATTTTCAATAAAACAAAATTTATTTATCCTATATTTTTAGTGAATTTATAAATTGACAAAGGATAATTTTTTTGATAATAGTAACTTAACTAAAATGAGCAAAAGCAATAAATCCCAAAATGAGAAGAAAGCTGTCTATCCAGGATCTTTTGATCCTATCACGAACGGGCATGTTGATATTATCAATAGAGGATTAAAAGTTTTTGATGACATCGTCATTGCTGTTTTAGAAAATCCCAAGAAAAAACCCCTATTCACGACTCAAGAGAGAATTAGCATGATCCAGGAAATCTTCAGCGATTACGATAATACCAAGGTAATAGCTTTTGATGGCCTTCTCGTTGAATTCGCGAAAAAAAATAGTGCCAAAGTTGTTATAAGGGGATTAAGAGCTATATCAGACTTTGAATACGAATTTCAAATGGCCCTGATGAACAGAAAACTTGACCCTGACATCGAAACATTTTTTATGACGCCCAATCTCAGCTACTCCTTCCTCAGTTCAAATCTAGTGAAGGAAATTTTCATGCTAGGCGGCTGCCTCAAAGACCTTGTTCCCAAGGGAGTAGAAAAAAAACTCAAAGAAAAATTCGAAACAGAACACCCCAGTTTGAATTTATAACAGGGAGAAAAGTATGTTTGGTCTCAAAAAAGACAAAGGACTGGTTGGGCTGGATATCGGCTCCTATTCTGTCAAAGCTGTCGAGTTTAAATCAAAGAAAAAAGGAGGGGAAGAACTCTATGAAGTTGCTAATATAGGCCTTGAATTCCTCCCCCGTGATGCGATCGTGGAAGGGACGATCATGGACTCCACAGCTGTGACTGAAACCATAAAAATGATATTTGATGAAAACAAGATATCAAATAAAAACGTCGTCATCTCTATCTCCGGCAGCTCAGTAATAATAAAAAAGATATCCCTCCCCTCTATGGAAACGGAAGAGTTAGCAGAATCCATTATCTGGGAGGCAAGGCATAATATCCCTTATCCATATGAAGAGACAAACGTGGATTATGCTATCCTGAAACCACCTCCTCATTCAGAAGAAAAAAACATGGATATTCTTCTTGTCGCCGCAAAAAAAGATAAGGTTACCAACTATAGCAATGCGGTCCAGCAAGCGCGCAAAAATTTGGATGCCATAGAAGTGGATGCTTTTGCCCTTCAAAACGCTTTGGAAATAAACTATCCGGAGATTTTCCGAGAAAAGACAGTTGCTCTGATCAATCTCGGAGCCAATGTAACCAACATCGTCATTTCTGAAAAAGGAAGGCCTCAGCTGTTCCGTGACCTGACCATCGGGGGGTCTTTTTTCACTGAAAATATACGAAAAGACCTGGGCCTCAACCCTGATGACGCGGAAAAAGTGCTTAAGGGAATACCTGTAAAAGACATTCCTACAGAACAGATAGAAACCGTCCTGAATACAAATATCGAAAGTATTATTGAGGAGATCGAAAAGACATTCTCATTTTATGAAGCAGGAGAAGAGGGACAGAAAAAGATTGAACAAATCTTTTTGAGCGGCGGACTTGCAAAGCTAAAAGACCTTCCTAAATATTTTGAGCAAAAGTTCAACACAGAAACAGAAGTCTTTAATCCTTTTCAAAATGTCTCTTATAGCGAAAAAAAATTGGATCCAGTTTATTTCCAGGAAATGGCTCCTCTTTTTGGAGTAGCCACTGGACTTGCAACAAGAAAAATGGAAGAATAAAACCATGATTCGAATAAACTTAATAAAAGCTGAAAAGGCTGTAGCAGCTCCCAAAAAGGAAGAAAAGGGGAAAAAGCCTGTTCCGACTCCCTTTATTATCGGGCTTATTGTTATAGCTGCTGCCGCCTATTTCATAAATCAACAGAAGGCTATCGGTAAAGAAAATGCTGCTTTAGACGAAATAAACCTGGAAAAAGCAAAATACATAGAGGTTGAAGCCACGCTTAATCAAGTTAACGAACAAACAGAAACCATTATGAAAAAAATTGCCCTCATCAATCAATTAAAATCACACCAGGATGCTGCAGTAGCTATAATGGATGAACTCAGCAAAAGCATCCCTTACTGGGTATGGCTGACTGATGTCTCTTACGAAAATCAAGTTCTTCAAATAAGGGGCAGAGCGGTCTCAAACAATCTTGTAGCAGATTATATGGAGAATTTAGAAAAAAACCCCTATCTAAACAATGTAAATCTCATCTCCTCTACTCAGAGGAAAATGAAAAATAATCAATTTTATGACTTTGCCATAACGGCAAAGTACGTTCTCCCGGCGCCATCTCCACCGCCAAAAAAAGAAGGCGCAAAAAAGGAGAAAAAATGAAAGATTGGCCCTGGTACGGACATGTTGCGATGGCTTTAGTTGCTGTCATAATACTTTATATAGCCTATTTTAAACCCAAAAACGCTGTGCTCAACAGCCTCAGAGAAGAGAAGGTAACCGCTGAAGAAAACTTGAATAGGCTGAAGGGCAAAAAGAGACATCTGGATAAAATTGAAGCAGAGCTCGTAACCATAAGCAGAACTTTAAAAGAACTCGAGGCTATCATTCCTGACAGAAAAGAAGTATGGGATGTCCTGAGAAATATGCACCAGCTTGCCCTCGATTCCCGTCTTAACATTGCAAAATTTCAACCTCAAAGGGAAGTCAATAAGGAATTTTACTTCGAGTGGCCAATCCCAGTAGAAATAACAGGTAATTTCCATAATTTAGCAAGATTTTTCGACCGCCTTAGTAATTTCTCGCGCCTCTTTAATATAGAAGATTTCTCCATAAAAGCTCTCACGAAACAAACTGAAGACGATACAATAACAGCGGCTTTTACAGCCAAAACATATATCTTTCGTGAAGTGCCTCCTGAATCAAAAGCGAAAAAAGGAAAAAAGGGGGGAAAATGAAAAAAACACTAACTTTTTTTCTTTTTGTAGCCTTTCTCTGTCTTTGTACACAAACTGCCTTGCTACAGGAAAAGAAACAAGAAGAAGAAAAGCAGGAAAAACAGGAGTTAAAAACAGAAGCCACTACTGAGGTCCCTAAAAAGGCAACTCCCTCCTACAATCCAGCAGGGAGAAAAGACCCATTCAGGGATTTGTTAACCGCACAGGAAGAAACAACAACAGCTCCAGCTGAAGGAGAGCCGCAGATATCTATCGATAATATAACTCTGATCGGCATTGCAAAGGCAAGAGGACAATACACGGCAATAGTCACCGGGCCAGAAGATTTTCCAATCTTTATTAAAGTTGGACATAAATTTACTGACGGCTTCGTTTTAAAAATCGACGAGTCTAAAATTATTTTCCGCAAGACAAAAGAAAGGGGCGTTCTTTTATTTGAGCCAAAAGATATTGTAAAAGAAATAAATCTCGAGGAGATACGATGAAAAGGAAAAAATTTCTCCAGACACTTCTATTATTATGTTTCCTTGCTCTATTAATAGGATATGCGAATAACAACGAATCCCAGGCAAGCATAAATAAAATATCCGTTCAACCGGAAGAACTCAATACAAAAATCATCCTTGAAGCAACCGCATCTATTGTTGTTACTGAAACATTTTATTCACAAGACCATCCTGCTACGATAGTAATTTGCATTGACCAGGTCTTAACAGAAGAGCAGCCGCAAATCGACCTCGGAGAATCTTTGCTGGTCGAGGACATAAAAGTGGAAAAAACAGGGACAAACACATGCCGCCTTCTCATCGGCTTGAAGGAGAAAGTCCCCTACCGAATATACTCTAATCAATCCTATTCTGTCGTGGAACTGAACAGGATTCAAAGAACATTTAACGGCTACGTCGTGTCAGCCGATACTGAAGAAAAACTCAAACAAACGCCTAAAGTCAGAAGAGTCTTTAAAGAAGTTGGAATCCTGGATGCAGCAGATAGACTTGATGTCACGGCATGGCTGGACGGTAAAGCCATTTCCCAGGTTTTTGCCCTTGAGAGTCCTCTTCGTTTAGTGGTTGATTTTTTCGACACGCTCTATCCCGATCCAACTTTTTCTTATCCGGTGAATAAACTGGGCATCGATAAAGTAAGAACAGGACAATTTCAAAGGGAAAACCCTTATACAATCTCCCGGCTGGTCTTTGACCTTACTGAGCCGCGATTTTACATTTTAGACTACATGGAAAACAAACTTGTTGTATCTTTCTCTAAAACTGCCGTAACCCGACCTGTCCCCGTGATCACTCCTCCAACTCCAGAGGTTAAAGTCCCTATAAAAATTGAAAAGCCTGTTGAACCAGTTGTTGTGGAAGAGCCACCCCCGCAGGAAATAATAAGACCCAGACCACGCGCTGTAACCGCGGAAGGATACAAAGGAGAACTTCTCAGTCTAAGAGTAAAAGACGCTGACATGAGAGATGTTATTCTCTACCTTGGAGAGTTTTCCGGTCTTAACGTTGTTTTCGATCCGGATGTAAGGGGAACAGTTTCGGTCGACCTGAAATATGTTCCCTGGGATCAAATTCTTGATATTGTACTAAAATCAAACAAAATGGGAAAAGAAATCGATGGGAATGTTCTCCGGATTGCTACGATCGGGGCTCTCACCCGAGAAGCCGAAGAAGAGAGAAGAATGATCGAGAGCAGAGAATTAGCCGGGGCTCTCAGGACAGAAATATACGAGCTTTCCTACGCAAAAGCTGCAGATGTTGAAACTCTTTTGCGCCCCAAAATTTCAGATAGAGGAGAAATCATCGTCGACCCAAGGACAAACACGCTGATCATTACTGATGTCCTGGACAGGTTCGATCTTCTGGAGCGGATCATATCTGTGGTCGAAATCCCAACCCCGCAGGTCTCCATTGAAGCCCGTATCATAGAGGCATCTTCCAATTTTATCCGGAATTTTGGTATTCAATGGGGATTCCGCGGTATAGTAGACCCCTTTTATGGTAACCAGACATCTTTACAATTTCCGAATAAAATCGACGTGGACGGAGCCATGATTCCCCAGGGGACCTCGACCAGGGGAATAGGCGGACCGCTGGGTGGCTATGCTATAAATCTTCCCGCTCCAGCATTTTCATCCGTATTAGGCATCTCTACAGGCAACGTCCTCGATACTTTCAGGTTAGATACTGCAATCTCCGCTCTTGAAACTTCGGGAGAAGGCAAAATCATCTCATGCCCGATCATAACAACCCAGAACAATATGAAGGCAGATATTGTCCAGGGAAGGCAAATTCCTGTCCAGACAGTTGCCAATTTTACTACATCCACAAGATTCCAGAATGCAGCGTTAGAACTCCATGCCACTCCTCAAATTACAGCTGAAGGAACAATTATCATGGAGATCGAAATTAAAAACGACGCTGCGGACTTTGCCAACCTGGTCAACGGAATTCCGCCCATAACCACTCAATACGCAAAGACTACGGTAAGGGTTCCCGACGGAGGGACAACTGTTATCGGTGGAATTTACAGGACGGAAGATTCTTTTACACGGGAAAAAGTCCCATTTCTCCATAAAATTCCCATTCTGGGGAGTCTTTTTAAGAATTTCTCCAGGACAAAACAAAACCGGGAGCTGCTCATTTTTATTACTCCCAGAATAATCCAATAACAGGAAACAAAAAATGAAAAGAGCACAAAACGTTTTAAAAATAATGGCAATCCTTCCCGTTATTCTCTTACTTTTCTCCTGCGCTTTAGACAATAGCCAGGAATCCAGCAGCCTCCTTATCGTTGCAAAGATATCAGGGCACACGGATGATGGGAGCGATGCAGACTTTCTTGAGTCAGATGTTTATGAAGACACAACAGCAACTGTGGTTTCCGATGTTATTATAGCTACCCTTGAAGCAAAGTTAAAAGAACCAGAAACCCTTGGGCCAGGCACATCATACCAGAGCAGCATCCTTGTTGACGAATATGAGGTCGTTTATACAGCTGTTGATCCGTCAGGCTCATCTGTTCCTGAAACATTTAGGGGCAGCCTGTCAACTGTTATACCCGTTGACTCCAGTACAAACATATCTTTTGTCATAGTGAGAAATTTTGCTAAACAAGATCCCCCTTTAAGCACTTTAGTTGCTAGTGGGGGTGCCCTTCAAGTAGTAGCCACAATTACATTTTATGGAGAAGACCTGGCTGGGAAAGAGGTTCAAGCCACGGGTTATCTAACCATATACTTCGGCAATTACGCTGAATAAAATTTAATTCTATTCTTTTTTAAACTTGGCGGAGCTTCAAAAAACAAAATTTTCTGCTTTTTTTTGTTTTAGTCGTAAACCAGAATTGATTTTCTTAACTTAACTGTCTTGAGCACTTTTACAAGAACATCATCAATAGTCTTCTTTCTCTTAGCCTTCAAAACAACCTGAACACGGCTTACTCCTCTCACTCTCGATACAGAAGCCAGGGCGGGGCCCAAGATCTCAATATCTCCAGCCTCATTTTTCACTTGTTCAGAGAACTCCCGCGATTTACGGGCAACACTTCTTAAATTCTCGCCCTGGAATAAGACTTCAACGATATGGGAAAATGGAGGATAGTTCATGAGCCGGCGCAGTCTCAATTCCTGTTTATAAAAAGAAATATAATCTTCGAATGCTGCCTGGCGTATAGTGAAATGCTGGGGGAGCGTTGTCTGAATCAGGACTTCTGCTCTTTCGTCATCCTTCAGAAACTTCATCATCTGGCTTAAGGTCAAAAAGGTTTTTTGACCGGCTCTGTAATCTGACAGGGTAAGAATTGTCTCCGGAAAGAGAATGCCGACCAAAAAAACCGGAGGAACATCCACCTGATGAGCCAAGAGCTGGGTTCCAACAAGAATATCAATTTTCCCTCTCCGGAAGTTGTGAAGGACTCTTTCCTGCTCTAACCTGGTCAAATCCGTGGCAAAAGATGTCACACAGCTTTGAGGAAATAGAGTTTTTAACTTTTCCTCTAAAGCCTCGATTCCAATTCCCCTCTCTCTTATCATCCTGCTGCCGCATTCCGGACAGTTATCCATTTTGGGCAGACTGTAACCGCAGTAATGACAAACCAATTTCTCTTCCTTCTTGTGATAAGACAGGGCAATATCGCAGCGGCTGCAGCGGGGGATGGTGTTGCACCGCGAACAGAAGAGAGAGGAGGCATATCCCCGCCGGTTTAAGAAGAGAATAACCGGCTCTCTTTTATTTAACCTTGCCGCGATTTTTTCCTCGAGTTTCCAGGAAATCACTCCTTTTTCCTTACGGTCATCAACTATCTTTACATTTCTTCTCCTGGGCTCACTTTCCAGGCTTAGCAGATTGCCTCTTTTTTTTGCCCAAAAAAAAGCAGAAACAGAGGGACGGGCTGAACCATAGACCAGCACAGCCTCTTCTTGCTTTGCTCTGAACCGGGCACCCTTTCTCGCGTCATAACAGGGATTTTCCCGCTGGTAATATGACTCATCCTGTTCCTCATCGACAATAATCAGGCCCAGATTCTCAAGAGGAGAAAAAAGAGCCGAACGGGGCCCAACCACTACATCCACTTCTCCATTCTTAATCTTCCGCCACTCGAGTTCCCTCTTTTTTTCAGATAACCGACTGTGAAGAAGAGCGACTTTTTCTCCCAGCCTTTTCTCAAACTTCTCTGTAAGCGATTGAGTCAGCGTTATCTCCGGCACCAAATATAAAACTTTTCTTCCATCCGCAAGTATTCTTTTTATCAAATAAAAATAAACAGACTCTCTCTTCTCTGAAGGACCAAAAAGATAAAAAGGCAAAAAGACTTGATCCCCTATTTTCCGGGTGATTTGCCCGGCAACCTCCAGGGAACGGGCATCCAGTGAAAAATCCATCTCAAGCTGGGTCTCGCCCACAGGAGTTTTCGGCGCTGTTTTCTGTCTAATCTTCTCTATGTCCTCCTGGATATGGATCAATCCTTTCTTTTCCAGCCTGGAAAGAAGAAGGGAAAGATTTTTGACTTTTAATTTCCTTTTAAGATAGAGTGCCGTATACTCCCTTTTCTTGAGATATCCAAGGAGTTCTTTTTCCTCCCCAGATAGCTCATCACCCCGGAGTAAAGTTTTTCCTTTTGTTGAAAGGGATACTCTTTTCTGGCTTTTGAGGATAAAAGACGGAGGAAGGGAAGCCTGGAGAAGCTCTCCCCATGATGAATAATAATAGCTGCTTAACTTCCGGGCAAAAGACAGAAAAGACAGTGAAAAAACAGGACTCTCATCCAGTACTTCCGCAATCTCTTTGAGCTTTAGCACCTGAGATAATTTTCTTTTCCTGAGGTTGACGATAAAGCCGGTCAGCAGTCTCTGGCCGAGCGGCACAAGAACCCTTGATCCGATCTTCACATTTTTTTGGGCGGATTCAGGGACAATGTAGGAAAAAGACTGGTCTAATGGAAGGGGCAGGACAACATCAGCATACAAGGTCATTTCTTGCCCAGGAAAGCCATGACTTTCTGCATGTCTTCCCAGACCATTTTCCTGATCTCCTTGTTGCCTTCATTTCTGATGAGATAGGAAGGGTGGAAGGTTGGCATCACCTGAATATTTTCAAATTCATGGAAATTCCCTCTCAAAGCTGTCATCCCTGAGGTGCTCCGGATAAAAAAGTCCGCAGCCACTTTGCCCAGAGTAACTATTACACGGGGCTTTATCAGTTCCAGCTGCGCCAGAAGATATCCGCAGCACTCTCTAATCTCCTCTTTGTGGGGATTTCTATTCTCAGGAGGCCTGCACTTGACAATATTGGTGATATAAACATCTTCTCTTTTAAAGTTCATGGCATTTATAATTTTAGTCAGGAGCTGCCCTGCTTTTCCTATAAAAGGCCGCCCCTGAATATCTTCATCCCGTCCCGGTGCTTCCCCGACAAATACAAGCTCCGTGTTTAAACTTCCTTCTCCCGGTACAACATTTTTTCTTCCCTGAGCCAGTGGGCACTTTTGACAGTGGAGGATTTTCTCTTTCAGGGAAAGAAAGGGTGATTCCTTAGAGGGAGAGGAAAATGAAACAAAATCTATACCGAGCTGGGAAAAAAATTCTAATTTTTCCTCGACGTTGCTGAGGAATTCTTCAATTTTTTTATCCAAGGATCTCCTCTATTTTATCCAGGATTATCCGGCTAATCTCAAGTTTGCTCTTTTTTTCTGTATGAATTGTTTCTCCTTCAGGGGTAATTAAACTAACCTGATTAAAATCCGATTCAAAACCAATTTCCTCACCTGAAACATTATTAGCCACGACTAGATCAAGGTTCTTCTTCTGCATCTTCATAAGGGCATTCTTTACCACTTTTTCAGTCTCAGCAGCAAAGCCGACAAGAAATTTTTTTCCCTTCTTACGGCTTAATTTCTCTAAAATGTCTGACGTAGGAATTATCTCGATTTTCTCTCCCAATTTATCTTTTTTTGTTTTCTGAGAGGAAATCCGGGCAAACCTGAAATCGGAGACAGCTGCTGCCATCAATACAATATCAGCCCTGGCAAAGTTTTTCCCGACCTCTTTCTCCATTTCCTGAGCTGTCTGGATTTTCCTGAATTTTGCTCCAGGAGGCGGAAAAATGTGAGTTGGTCCTGAAATAAGGATAACTTCAGCCCCCCGGCGGAGAGCTTCTTCTGCAAGCTCGTAACCCATTTTCCCCGAAGAACGGTTCGTGAGAAAGCGTACTGGGTCGAGGAATTCCCTTGTCGGGCCAGCTGTAACTAAAACCGTTTTTCCCTTTAAGCTTTTACTCTTTACTAAAAGACTAAGGCTCTCTTTAATGATCTTTTCAGGAGCTGCCAGCCTTCCCCATCCTTCATCCTCGCAAGCCAGATATCCCCTCTCCGGCTCAACAAATTTTACTCCAGCGGCTTGGAGTTTCTGGATATTCTGCTGTGTTTGTTTATGAAGATACATAACCTCATTCATGGCAGGGGCAATAAGCTTTGGACACTCGGCAGCCATATAAAACGTCGAGAGAAAGTCATCAGCTACTCCGGAGGCAAACTTCCCGATTATATTGGCAGTGGCAGGGGCAACAAGGAGAAGAGACGCCTCCTTCGCCAGAGTAACGTGTGCAATCTTTTCCGAGTATTCCTCTTCAAAAGGGTCTACAAGAACCTTTTTCCCGGAGAGGGAGCTAAAAAGTAGAGGTGAAATCAAACGCGTGGCATTCTTAGTCATGATGACCTGAACTTGAAACTTCTTTTCCTGAAAACCCCGGATAATTTCACAGGCTTTGTACAGACTGATGGAAGAACTCACTCCCAATACAATTATCTCCATTTAGACTTTTATTCCTCTCCAAGAAAACTCTGAAGAATTGGCTCAATTTCTTTTTTGCGAGAGTCGAGACGGCATCTCTCGCTTAAAATTATTGCTTCCAGCTCCTGGACAGCTCTGTCCAGACTATCATTAATGACGATATAATCAAACTGGGGGTATGCCAAGATCTCCCGCCTGGCAACCTCAAGCCTTTTATTAATCGTATCAACACTGACCTGACCTCTTTCCTCAAGCCTTGTTTTCAGATCCTTGAATAAAGGAGGCAATATAAAAATGAACAGAGCCTTCTCTAATCTTGGCTTTATCTGCTGTGCGCCATAAACATCAATGTCCAGGAGAAGATCTCCCCTGGTTCCTTCCTCATTGATCTCCTTCTTGGATGTTCCATAATAATTATCATGGAGGAAAACCCACTCAGCCAATTTCTCCTCTTTTATCATCTGCTCAAATTCAGGTTTTGACACATAATAATAATCTTTGCCCTCTTCTTCTGACTCTCTTTTTTCTCGGGTTGTGTGGGAAACCGAAAACCGGACATTATCTATTTTCTCTTGAATCATCCGAACCATAGTTGACTTCCCGCATCCTGACGGGCCAGTGATGACAAAAATCATATTTTTCCTCCTGTTCCTAAAATAATAAAAGCTAATCTATTCTATATTCTGAACCTGCTGCCGGATGTTTTCCACCTCTCCTTTAATGGCTAAACTTTCTTTGATAATTTTTATATCCTGGGATTTAGAGTTTATGGTGTTCGCTTCCCTGTAAAGTTCCTGGGCGATAAAATCCAGCTTTTTGCCCGCAGGTTCTTTTTTTTCTGGAGAAAGAAGCTCAATCATATAACCCAGATGACATTTTAACCTTATTATCTCTTCAGTCAAATCATAACGTTGAGCAAGATAGGCAACTTCCTCTGCTAACTTTTCCTCTGAGAAGGTTACTTCTTGACTTAATTCCTTCAACCGCCGACTTAATTTCTCCTTTACGAGAGAAGGCTGCTTTTCGGACAGTTTGCCGAGCCGATTCACGCTCTGCCCTATATTTTTAAGATAGCCCCGGACCTCTTTTTCAATCTCTTTCCCTTCCCTTTTTCTCATTCTCAGGACTTCATCCAGTGTTTTTTTAAAACTCCTCTCTAAAAAAGCCACATCTGCATTGCTGAAACTTTTTCTATTCAGCTTTACGACCTGAGGAAGGTTAAACATATTTTCTACCGAAATATTCACGCTTTTTTTCATCCGGGAAGAGATATTCCCTACAGAAGATATGATTTTCCGGAGTAATTCCTCATTTATATGAAGCTTCCAGGATGAGGCATCTGAAAAATACAATTCTATAAAAACTTCAATCCTCCCCCTGTGTAGTTTACTCTGAGAGATAGCTCTCAGCCTGTTTTCCACCTCGCCTATATGGGTTCCCCGGTAATTCCAATCCAGGAAACGATGGTTTAAGCTCCTGATGCTGATTTTAGCGGAAAGAGTTTTAGAGTTAAACCGTTTCTCTGCAAAGCCAGTCATGCTCAGAATCATGGTGTTTTCTCCTCTTCTTCCAGAAACTGCAGGTCATACAGTTTTTTATAAATCCCGTCCTGCTGGCAGAGCTCTTCGTGTGTACCGATCTCAGCGATCCTCCCCTTATCAACCACAAAAATCCTGTTTGCGCCTCTCACAGTAGACAGGCGGTGAGCTATAACAAATGTCGTTCTGTCTTTCATGACATTGGCCATTGCAATCTGTATTAATCTTTCCGATTCGGAATCTAAAGCTGAGGTTGCCTCGTCAAGGACAAGGATCGGGGGGTCCTTGAGCAATGTCCTGGCTATCGTTAACCTCTGTCTCTGCCCGCTTGAAAGCAATGTCCCTTTCTCCCCGATATCTGCGTCATATCCTTTGGGAAGTTTTTTGATAAATTCGTGTGCTTTAGCCGCCTTGGCTGCCTCAACAATCCTGTCCGTAGATATCTCTTCCAGGCCATAGGCAATATTGTTGCGCACAGTGTCATTAAAAAGAATAAGATCCTGGGTAACCAGCCCGATCTGTGAGCGCAGTGAAGAAAGGCTTACTTCATGGATGTCGATTCCATCAATTGTGATCTTTCCTGAAGTTGGATCATAAAAGCGGGAAAGGAGATTGATTATGGTTGTCTTGCCAGCGCCGCTCAGCCCAACAAGAGCAACTGTTTCCGCAGGTTTAACTTCAAAATTAACATCATGAAGAACAGGCATCATCTCGTTGTAGCTGAAAGAAACATTTTCGAACCTCACTCTTCCTTTAACCGGAGGAAGTGGATAAGCACGCGGATGCTCTTCAACCTGGGGTTTAGCTTGAAAAATCTCCTGAATCCTTTCATAACTGGCTAATCCCAGCTGGATAGTGTTGTTGGCTTTGCTCAGACGCTTGATAGGGGTGTAAGAATAAAAAATAGCAACAATAAAAGAACAGAAATCACCCGGGCTTATGTATCCCTGAGTTATCCTCCACGTGCCAATGCCAAGAACAACAGCACCGATTACTCCACCTAAAAACTCCATAAAAGGTGAAGATAAGCTCCCTATCCAGGCCAGTTTAATGCTGGTTTTAAAATAGCTTTTTGTGGCTTGAGCAAACTTCTTCAATTCAAACTTTTCCATGGTGAAAGCCTTGACGATCTTGTTGCCGGTAATGGCCTCGTGGAGAATATTGTAGATCTGAGCTATCTTTACCTGACCCTGCATGCCTCTTTTTTTAAGCTGGCGGCTGAAGAGAATCAGGGGAATAACAGCCGTAGGTGCTATGACAAAAGAAATCATGGCCAACTGCCAATCAGTAATAAACACATAGACAAGAAGGGCAATAAGAATAAATATTTCCCGGATGAAATCACCCATGCTGCCTGAGACAGCCTGCTGGATTTTGTCAACATCGTTCGTTAAGCGGGACATCAACTCTCCGGTAGCCCTGTAATCAAAAAAATCCGTAGATTGATAAACAATGTTTTCAAAAAGATCATCCCTCAGCTTCTTGACAACTTTGTGCCCGACACTCTTTATGAAAAATGAGGAAAGGAAAGTGAACAATCCCTTACCAAAAATAACGATCACCAGGATTAACGGGATAAGCCACATGAGCTGGTCTTCGTCAGCCCGGAGCTTATCAAAAATAACACCTATTAGGCCCGGTTTTCCGGCAGATGCCTGCGCGGTCTCCTGCAGGAACATCTTATCTATGATCGGCTGGACCAGATTAACAAAAAGATATGTAAAAAAAGCAGCAAACATGCTGAAGACAAAGGCAAGGGTAAGCCTTTTTTTCTCTTCGAGAGTGAGCTTGAGCAGCTGAATTATTTCTCTCATTATTTAAACCTGGGACTCAGAGACAATTTTTTTTGCAATCTCAAACGCATTTAAAGCTGAGCCCCGAGTTAAATTGTCCGCTACGGCCCAGATCCAGAAACTGTTTGGAAACGACTCTGCTTTTTTTATCTGTCCGATAAAAATTTCCTCTTTCCCTGCCACTGAAACAGGAGACGAAAGGGTTGAAAAGGAAAGCTTAAAAAAGGAAAACTTTTTGAAAAGTTCCTTTAAATCCTGTATACCAGTTTTTTTCTTTAATTCTAAATAAGTCATAATCGAGTATGAATGGAATACAGGGGCCTGGATGATGGATAGCGAAAGAAGAAAATCACGCGTGTTGAGGACGCGTTTTATCTCTGATGTGATCTGTTTCTCAATAGATGAAAAACCATCTTTCTCACCCTGGTCTGTATGGGAGAGAAAATTAAAGGCAATCTGCTCCTTGAACACCTTTTTAGACAGAGAAGTACTGGACAGCAAAGAATAACTCTGGTCAGCCAGCTCTTCGATGCCGGGCTGTTCAAACGCCGAAACAGGCTGAAGGATAAAAGAAATGGCTTTTAAAAGCCCGAATTCTTTGAGAACAGCAAAAAAAAGGTGGGAAAGGACAATTGTGACAGGATGAGGATTGGCAATAAGGTGTGGTTTATCTTTTCCAATAATCTCATCATTCACTCCCGCTACGATGACAGGAATTTCCTCCTTAGCATTAAATGTTTCACTCAAATCGATCGCCCGGAATTCTTGTTTGGGGGCAAGAATCCCAAATTCTTGATTCACACTCCTGTCCGATGCTAAAAATACCAGATCTATATCCTGGAGGGATTTTTTCTCGAGATGGTGAATCACTTTGGCCTCTCCCCGGAACTGAGTCAGCTTACTGAATTCTTCTTCCACGTCCGGATCGAAAAACTCTATATCTTTCAGTGGAAACCTCTTCTGGCTCAAGATATTCTTAAGCTCTTTCCCGCGCAGCGAGTCTGTCCCTACAAGAGCAACTCTCGGTTTTTTTATCCCTTTCATTTTTCTGGTGGTTGAATCACTTAAGAGACTTTCTGTATTTAGTCATAAGGTAGTACATTTTGTCTTTTAGAGCGAGCTTCTTTTTTTTTAGTTCCTTCTCTTCCAGCTTTTCCTCCTCGGTAAGATAACTTTTCACTTTGAACTTTCCGAGTTTCTTTTCATACTGCTGGTGAAGGCTATTTGCTTTGCTGAATTCTTCGCTCTCTTTCAATAAAAGCTCTTTTAGCACTTTTTCTTCCATCGAGTTTTCCTCCGTTAAAAGAATATCACAATGAATTTCCTATTTCAATTTCGCCTGTTGCTTAAAAATCTCCTCTAATTTATCCACCAGGGAAGCCCAGGAAAACATGCGTATTTTTTCATTTCCAGCACGGCCAATCCGGAGACGGAGCTCTTCATCCTTGATGAGCCTCTTGATCTGACGGCGTAATAACAGGGGGAGAGGAAAAGGAACAACAAGAGCTGTCTTATCATGAAAAGCAAAATCCCGGGTTCCGCTCCGGGTGCAGACAACCGGAATCTGGCAGGCCATAGCTTCAGCTGAAGTATTCGACCATCCCGCTCGCCATTCAGCGCTCACAAAAATATCCGCCTGCGAATAAAGCCATGCCATCTTGCTCTGGGGAAGATTCAGGTGAAATTCATAAGGGACACGGGTTTTAATTTTCGGGCGGGGATCTTTTCTGTCTTCACCCACCAAGCTGTCAAATAAAATGAGCTTTAGGTGGGGAAATTTCCGATAAAGCCCTTCAACAGCACGGATGACATACTGAACACCTTTTCTTTTCCTGAAAATGCGGCCATAACACAGTATTCTGAGCTCTTCTTTTCCATTTTCTCTTTTTACCGGGTAAAAGAATTCAGGATTAACTCCTCCGGGAGCCCTGAGGCAGGGAACTTTGTACTTTTTCTCTATCCGGCGGCAAATTCCCTCAGAATTTCCAAGAAAAAAATAATTTCTCCTGGCGACCTCTTTTTCCTGTTTATGGCCTTCCAGGAGAAAATAAAAAAACTTCGCCTTTGTTTCTAATTTTTCAAAATAGGGCAGAACTGAATATTCGCTGCAGATTCCGATATCAAATTTTTCCTTTCCCAGAGAAGAAAAAGGTTGAGTTAAACCCTTAAAATGCAGCCATTCAGGCTTGTTCCCATCAGGATGGAAAAGGACAAAATAATTGCCCCTCCTTGAAAATTCATTTCCGATTTCAAGATACCGCCTGACTCCTCCAAAAATTTCAACATGAGGGAGAACAGCTGCAATTTTCATTAAACGCCCCACACCGCCTTAAATTTGGAGTTTATTCTATCAGAATAAAGCATCTAAAGAAAGAAAATTCTCCCTGTCTTATTCAAAAGCAAGATGAAAAATTAACTTAATAATTGACTTTATTTTTGAGTGAAATTATACTTAAGAACAACTAAAAAGGTAAACTTCAAATAGCTGAAGGTGGAAATTTCGCATTCAAACAAGCACAAAGACATATTCAAATAATTGAAAAAAGCTAAAAATCAATAAATCAAAAAAAGAGGATACAATTATTTCCCTATTAGACGATATTTAGAAAACGTAGAAGGGAGGTTATTATGAAACAAAAGGATCTATTGGATAAGCTAATTAATGATCATGAGGAAGTTTCAGAATATGTGGAAAATCTTAAAGGAATACTGGACTTAATTCATGATAAGGAAGCATGGAGGAAGATCAAGCCAATTGAAGACTTTTTCAACAAAAATGTAACTGCTCATTTTGCATTTGAAGAAAAAAATGTTTTCCCTGTTTGCTTGTTAAAGTTCGCCACACCGGAAACTGTAAAATTGATACTGGAATTACAGAAAGAACATGGAATAATCTCATCAATAGTGGAAGAGTTCATGAATATAACTGCTAAAAAAACTGCATCTTATGATGAAGACACAAGTTCACAATTAAATTTTTTAGGGAGAAAAATATTTGATCTTCTTTTAAATCATGCATCTAAAGAAGATGATAATCTTCTTCCCATCTTGGAGAAAAACAGAGAGATTTTTAAACAATTCACTTAAAACACACAGAGACAAAATATTTCCGGCTTCACGAGTGTAAGAAAAGACGCAATGCACAAATTGTCATATCGTAGAGAGAGATAAGGGAAAATGAAGAAAGCAAAAGAAGTATTAAAAGAGCAAATAAAGAAAAAAGATTGACATAAAAAAAGGGAAAAATTATATTAAACAGGAAAAAACTGAAGATGAACTCATATACATGAAGTAACGATGAAGCCAAATTTAGTGAAGATTAAATATTTGATCAAACTAACTTATTGATATAAAAGAAGTAATAATTACTATTCTATGGCGAGGTAGCTCAGTCGGTAGAGCGAGAGACTGAAAATCTCTGCGTCGGCGGTTCAATTCCGTCCCTCGCCACACCCTTTTTTTCCTCTGAGAACATTGAAATATAATGAGTTAAGCCTTATTCCCCTATTACAATTATATACAATCTTCTACAATCTCATACAATTTAAAACAGAAAAAAGTGGACACAAAATGGACACACTCAAAATAAGATATGGGGTAACGAAATTTCTAAAATGAGCTCAGAATTGGAAAAAATCCAATGGACACATTTTGGACATACTATTTGGTCAAGATTTCTTCTTTTCTTTTTCCTTCCTTTCCTCGGCTTCTATCGGATCAAGAATATTAAAGGCTTGGCCAACCGTCAATGGAGAGGGGAATTTTTTGTTGATCTGATCTTTTAAGAGAGAGACCTCTTCCGATGAAAACTCTACTAGCCCGTTTGAATTGTGTGACCTGCCTCCCGGGAATGGAGTTCTACGTTGACAAGCTGCTTCAAGGTCTTATAAGATTGTTATATCTATAAAGGGAAATAGGTTGATAAACAAGAAAAGGACAGCACTCTTCAAAGAACTAGAAAAAATCGAAATCCAAGTTGAAAAAGCGAAAAAGGAACTTCTAAAAAATAAAGAAACTTTCAAAGACCTCTATGAAGAATCTCCTCTTCCTTATCAGGCTCTTGATAAAAATGGCTATATTATAGCGGTAAACAAAGCGTGGCTTGATGAACTCGGGTACTCCCATAGGGAGGTTATTGGAAAATGGTTTGGCGATTTTCTTGGTTCAGGTTATCGCGATAAATTTAAAAAGGATTTTAATCGTTTTAAAGCTGCAGGTGAAATTCGTGGAGTAGAATTTGAGCTAGTGAAAAAAGATGAGACGCGCATCATTGTATCGTTTAATGGGAAAATCGCATACGATGAGGAAGGTAATTTTATTCAAACACATTGCATTTTTGAGAACATCACCAAGCGCAAGCAGATGGAAGATGAAATAACGAAATCAAGAGAAGATCTAAAGAGACTTACAGCACATATACAATCCATAAGAGAAGAGGAGCGGGCTTTTATCTCTGGTGAAATTCATGATGAAATAGGACAGGCATTGGCAGCTCTGAGGATGGATTTATATAGGTTAGAGAAAAAAATTCCAAAGGACCAAAAAGAATTAACTGACATTGTTCAACCAATGAAGGAGGTTTTAGATAAAACATTTCTAACAACGAGAGAAATTTACGCGAGTTTAAGTCCAACTCTATTAGAACACTTTACAATAAGTGAAGTAATTGAAGACCATATGAGCAAATTTCAAGTACGGACAGGAATCAAAAGTGAGATTGATATCGAGGCTGAAGATATTAAATTAGAGAAGGACCGCTCTATAGCGTTGTTTCGTATCTTTCAAGAAGCGTTGAACAATGTGGAACGACACGTAAAGGCAACAAAAATTATTGTAAGACTGACAGAGAGAAGGAACAAGTTAGAGCTGATTGTCAAAGATAATGGAAAGGGCATAACTGATGAAAAGGTTAATGATCCCAAATCATATGGGCTAATGGGAATGAATGAGCGCACCGGATTTTTAGGAGGAAAATTGAGCATTAAAGGAGTCCCAGGTAAGGGGACCACTGTAACAATAACAATCCCACTTCATGTGGTTGCTTAGGAACTGCTATAGAGACGAGGGAAAGAAATTCCCAATTAAAAAGAAAAGAGGCAAGCGGAAGCCGGGGGATTCCGGCTTCCCGGGGTTGGATATGACGCTTAGCGTTATATAGCCTCTTTATATAGAAGTTTGAGGGGAAAAGAAAATCTCAGGGGGTGGTGGAGGGTCAATTGGAGGCTATATGTAAAAATTGTGAATTTTGGGATGAAAGGATGGTTTGCCCATTTAAAGATCTTAGAGAACTCTACAAAAAGAAAATGAACGAAGGAGAGATGTTTGAATTTCCAAGGGGAGATGACTTAAAAAGATTAAATAAGATTTGTTCAAGCTGCAAAGTACCTTTGTTTATAGAAGAAAAGAAATGTCCTATCTGTGGGAGTAAAGAGATTCAAACCGGGATAATGAACTCCAGCTCTGGATACATTCATACATATAATTATAACTGCATTCAATGCAAGCGAGCGCTATATTCTCATATAAAAATTTTATAATAATAAAGAGGGAATTCTCGGAAAGGATGAAATTTATCAAGAATAATGGGACCTGTTGTTTATGCTCAGTAATTAGGTAACACTTTCTGTAATGATATAGAAGATATAAAAGTCATTGCGAGCGACCGAAGGGAGCGTGGCAATCTCATAAGATAAGATGCTATTCTTATTTATATTACGACTTCATTTCACTATATGAGATTGCCACGTCGCTGCGCTTCTCGCAATGACATTATAAAAGTGTTACCGAATTATTGAGCTAGTACACTTGTCCCCATTATTTTATTGAGAGGGATTTGAGAAATTCTTGAAGAGCCTGGCTGAATTCAGGGCGCTTTAAGGCAAGCTCTACAGTAGCTTCAATAAAACCCAGCTTATCCCCACAATCATAACGCTTCCCCTCAAAGAGATACCCGTAGACAGGCTGTGTTTCAAGGAGGAGCTTGATAGCATCAGTGATCTGGATTTCGCCTTTTTGGTCTGGAGCTGTTCTTTTGATAGCTGCGAATATATCAGGATGAAAAACATATCTTCCAAAAATCCCCATGTCCGAAAAAGCTTTCTCAGGACCCGGCTTTTCTGCCATATCTTCAATCTGAAACACTTTCTCTGAAATCTGCTTGGGTTTGACGATTCCGTACTTTTTTGTCCCTTCCTCATTGACACGGCCAAGGACAATAACCGTTCCCTTAAATTCAGTGTAAACATCAATAAGCTGCTTTAAACATGGAGGGGAACAGTCGAATATATCATCAGGTAGAAGGGCGGCAAATGGCTCCTGGCCCACATAATCTTCACCCATAAGGATAGCATGACCTAATCCAAGGGCCTTTTTCTGGCGGATAAAGCAGAACTCCGCAAGATTCGATATCCTCCTTACCTCTTCAAGAAAATCAAGCTTCCCCTTTCCTTCCAGAAACTGCTCTAGCTCAGGGCTTCCGTCAAAATGGTCTTCCATTAATGCCTTTCCCCGGCTTGTTATAACAGCAATACTTTCAATACCTGACTGAACAGCTTCCTCAACGGAATACTGGATGAGCGGCTTATCAACAACGGACAGCATCTCCTTGGGCTGGGCTTTTGTGGCAGGAAGAAACCGCGTGCCAAAACCTGCCGCTGGGATTACGGCTTTTCGAATTTTCATGTTTATTTTCCTCTTTATCAAAATCCGGGAATTTTACCCTATCCGGGCTTAATAACCGCTTTTATTGCTTCCCTGACTCCCTTACTAGAATCTATAGCTTACGGATAAAGTGGGAACGATTATCTTCATGGTGTAAGTTCCCGGCATGGCTGTTTCATAACCAGAAGGCATTTGAATTTCAAAGTTTGGGGGAGTAGCTATGGTAACTACAGTAAAAGGAACACTCCTCTCTTTCCCCATCAGGTACTCAAGGCCAAAATCGAATTGAATGCCGTCGAGAGCGTACCCAAATCCGACTGTAATTACATTAAAATCATAATTGGGGAGGAGAACATTCATGGTTTGCGCAGGAGCAGGAGAAGGATCTATATAATATCCGCCTCGAAAAGCGAAATTTTTTATCCTGTATTCTGCCCCGAACCTGATTTGAAGGGCATCCTCCCAATTCATCGGCCTTTTATCATCACCGCTTGCCCCCATCATATTTTTCCAGTCGGGATCCAAATAATTTGTCTCCAGAGTGTCAATTACTGACCACTGGGTCCACTGCACGTCCCCTGTTAAGGTCAATTCTTCTATGGGCTTAAATGAGACCCCGGCGGCAAACCACATGGGCCAGGTGACTTCTCTATTTAGGTTTGAAGTCTGATTTAAGCTCGTTCCAAGCGCTAAACCCAGATCAGACATGCCTGTAAGTGAGGCATCTCCCTCAAATTTTACAGTGCTGGCGGTCCGGAAAGTCGCTCCTATACTCAACTTATCCGTGGGTTTAACCAGGACTCCAAGTGTTGCTCCGTAACCCCATCCGGTCATGCTTTCCTCATATTGACCGAGGTCAACAACAGGAAGAGGGGCATCTGTAGCGCCACCATGCATGGCAATGTCAAACTTTCCATAGTTTATGTTCAGGGTTGCTCCCACAAAAATATTATCATTTATTTTAAAAGCAAGTGCCGGAGAAATCGTGATCAGTCCAATCTTGCTCCTCCAATCAAGAGATGGATTATTATTGGCTATCGCAGCAAAATCCGTTCCATCCCAGCTGGCCCCGAGGCCGGAGGGAACATAAACACCTATTCCTGCTACCACTTTCTCGCTTACAGGAAAATAATAGGCAGCCAGCCCCGAAAGGTAATGCTTGCTCACGGTATCGGCCTTAACCAGGCGAAAAGTTCCAATTCCGGGAATACCCGGCTCCAATTTGTAAGTGCTGGAAGGAATAATATCTGTTGCATAAAATCCAAAATGCTTTTGCTTAAAATGAGCAATTCCTGCTGGATTCCAGTAAATGGCACTGAAGTCATCTGCCAGCCCGACAAAAGCTCCTCCCATGGCCAGGGCTCTTGTTCCAATGCTGTTCAAATTCAAACCGTTAGCCAGAGCCATAGAGCTCAAAAAACAGAGTAATATAACAGCAGAAAAAACCACTCTTCCTCTTTTCATAAAAGTCTCCTTCTTATTTCTACTTTGTTTACTAATTTTCAATTTTTTTGTCAAACAAATTATCTCCCTTTTGTCTCCTTTAGTCTTATTGCGCGGTTTACTTTAAAGGCTGATTTAAGCGGCTTTTACTTCTTTCACCTGAGGGACCTTCTTTTTTATAAAACGCGTTATACCCTGGGTTAAAGTCATTTCCCTCATTGGGCATCCCTCGCAGGCTCCCAACAGCTTGACCGTCACCACCCCATCCTCTGTAACATCAACAAGTTCTACATCTCCTCCGTCGGCTTTTAGGTGCGGTTTAATCTCTTCCAGGGCTTTTTTAACTTCCTCTTTCATGAGTTTTTCTCCTTTTTAAAATTATAATCAATTATTATTTTTGGCTCTTCTCCCATTTAGTTGATGAAAAGTCTTTCCTATCCTTTCGTCATTCCTGCGGAAGCAGGAATCCAGCCTATTATAAAATATTTTTTTTATTCTTCTGGATTCCTGCTTCCGCAGGAATGACAACTT
>JADHWO010000087.1 GCA_016783445.1 Candidatus Aminicenantota bacterium | reverse complement strand
CCTTTCGTCATTCCTGCGGAAGCAGGGATCCAGTCTATTATAAAATATTTTTTTTATTCTTCTGGATTCCTGCTTCCGCAGGAATGACAACTTGCCTTCTTACTCCGTCATGATTTTCAACTAATTGGGAGATGAACCAGATTTTATTGATATAAATAAAAATATGGAATTTTTCCTCTGAATTTAAAACTCAGAGGTTTTTATTTATGAGAGGTAGCCTTTAACCAGAAAATTTCGAGGTACAATCTCAAAAGTTGCCGGTAATTTTCCTAATTGCTCTCCATCGATTTCAATAAGAACATCATCGTCCCCTCCTTCATCAAAGGCTTCTATTTTTTTGCCGCGAATCAGTGATATCTTTGGATGGGTAAGATGAGAACCTGTGTAGATTTTCCAGGCATTCATGAAAAATTCTAAAGTCTTCATTCCTCTTATTAAAACAACATCAAAAAGTCCATCATCAAGTTGAGCTTTTGGAGCTATTTTCATTCCCTTCCCAAAAATCCTTCCATTTGAAATGGTTCCAATCATGTAATCATCGATGGGAAGCTCCTCATCATCAATCTTTATCCTTAACTTTTTGTTTTTGTATTTCAAAAACGTGGAAATTAGACACCTCAGGTAAGATGAAGCTTTTCGTTCCATCCTGTTCTCATTTACTTTTTTGGCAACTTCACCGCCTATGCCAAAATCAGATACATTAAGAAAGTATTTTTCATCTTTTTCGCCCTTATGATTTTCAAATTTGACTCTCCCAATATCAATCAAAGAGGATGGAGCCTGAGTAATGACTTTTAAAGCATTCTTAATTCCCCGTGGAATATTCAGGCTTCTGGTAAAATCACAGCCAGTTCCAGAAGGTACGATTCCCAGGGATGTTTCCGGATTTATGATCCTCTGGTTTTCATAGAAGCCATTAGCAATCTCATTTATTGTGCCATCTCCACCAACTCCAACAATAAGCTCTGTGCCTTCTTTAATTGCCACTCTTGATATTTCAGTTGCCTGTAGAGGTTTTTCCGTGAATTCATAATTAAATTCTTTGAGAAAACTTCGCAGACCTTCCTTAATTTGATTCCATCTTTTTCTCGTCTTACCCTTGTTAGATTCAGGGTTGACGATCACTTGTGTTTTCAGAAACATCCGAAATTCCTTGAGCCTTCTTGGCAGCTTTTTTCCCAAAGAGAGAGATACCAAGGATCCCTCCCAAAGCCCCGAGAGCAGAAAAAATGATGACTGAGATCACCAGTCCAATAAAAAAAGTTGGGACAGATGATTTAAGGCCTTGGCCCTCAAGTAAATCTTCAAATCCAGGAGGCATTTCTTCCATATATTCGGAAAGCCATTCAAATATTCTTTGCATAATTTTCATGTTAAAAGGCTGAAGCAGTGCGTTGACGATGACGTTCACAATTGCTGCCACAATCCCTGTGAAAACACCAACAATAGCTCCGTCTCCAGACCTTAAAGCAACAGGAGAATCTTTGACTAGAAGATAGGCAGCGAGCATCGCTCCTCCAATGATCCAGATGCAACAGAGGCAATTAAGGAGTGCTATACCTGAGAGAACTCCTGCTATAGTGCCACCGATCAAAGCGGGAGTGAACATGACTGGTTTTTGATTATCCATTCTTCCTCCTCTGTTTGTCTTTCTTATTCTATTTTGATTTATATTTAAATTTCAAGAAAAAAAAAGAGAAATGAATATACCTGTCAGGAGACCGGCTTGCTTTTATACTCTTTTATACAGTCTTGGCTTTTTGTGTTTTGTTGTCCTTTGTGCGGGCTGACTTTAAAATTAAATCTGTTAAGCCGATGATGAAGTAAAAGGGAAGGATTTTCCCCCAGAGGAATCCGGTTATAAAACGCAACCAGTTTGGTGTCACCCAAAAGTGCAAGAGGTTTCCTATAAAATCAAAAGCTATTGGTAAAGACATAAAGATAAAAATCTTAGTTTTGGGAAGATTAAGATTGGAGAATCCTTTCAGGAAGGGAAAGAGCCCAGTTCCAACAAAAAATCCAACATAGATTCCAAAGCAACGGGTACACACAGCAAGGGGATATCCAAAGAGGAAAAAGGAGCGAGATTGGATTTGATGACATATAGGGGAAAAAATATCATAGAAAAATTTATTTAAATCTGAAGATTGGCTCTTTAGATATGGAGCCATAAAAACGACTCCCAACCAGAGAATAATCCCAATAAGGGTTGATGAATAGATAAGAAGAATTTTGTTTCTCTGTTTCATGTTATAAAGCGAGAGATGCGATAGAGAGGAGACCGGGGAAATTAACAAAATAGTTAGTTTGTTTTATTCTCATTAGCTCTATCAGTTTTTCAGGCTACTTGAGAGATAATATTTTGTCAATTATATGAATAATTTGACAGAGTAACTCTTAAGATGTAAATTGTCTAATACTTTTATTTGTTATATTTTCAAATAAACTAGGAGGTCAAAATGTTTAATAATAAAGAAAAAAGTATAATCGTGTTTTTTGTTTTATTCTTGTTTTTATTCCCTATGCTTTTTTCACAAAATGAAGAAGCCTCAGAGTTATTAGAAAACAATAAAACAGGAGTCATTTCTCTTATGGCTCTTGGAGATAACAAAGAAATCATTTCATCAGGAACAGGTTTTGTTATAGAGAAGGGAGTCCTGGCAACCAGTTACTTTTTAGTCTGTCAGGCTAAATCTGTAGAAGGAAAAGATTATAAAGGTAAAAAGGTCAAAGTTGAAGGAATTTTAGCATTTGATAAAAATTTTAACATTGCTCTCTTAAAGATAAAAAGTAAGTCACCGGCTCTCAGCTTAGGGAATTCTGACGAATTGGAAAAGGGCAAAAAAGTCTTTGCAATTGGAAGTAATGAATACGATGAAATCACAATTTCAGAAGGAACAGTAAAAAACCTTCACAGTTATACAGTTAGTCAAAAGATTCTAGAAATAGATAATGATGTATCCCAGAACTTTAATGGAGCGCCGCTATTGGACAAAAATGGTCAAGTTTTAGGGATGGTTATTTTCCTTGAAAGGAGAGTAAAGTTTGTTATTCCTTCTAATTTGCTGAAAACATTAGAGAAAAAGGAAGTTACAAAGTTTAAGCAATGGTTGCCTGATGATTATCTTTTAAGTTTAGAGGGAGCTTTTTTTGCTGGAAAAATCTCCTCCCTGATCAATGAAACAGGTAGGGCACAACAGTATTTGGAGAAAGTTGCTAGATTAGATCCAAATAATATCGAAATCCACTCCCTTTTAGCCTCTGTTTATGAAAGACAGAGAAATTATAATCCAGCAATATCATCTTACAAGAGAGTTATTGAGCTTGACAGCAACAGGGATGATGCTTACCTTGGAATGGGGATCGTTTTACTCAGAATGCGGCGCTTTCGTGAGGCCATCCCTCCATTAGAAAAGGCTGTTCAACTCAACTCTGATTATAAAGAAGCTTATTACCATATAGGAAATGCCTGTGAAGAACTCAGAGAATTTGACAAGGCAGCAGAAGCTTATGAAAAATATCTCAGCTTTGAGCCTGAAAAGGAGTGGGAAGCAAATCTCCATCTAGGTTTGTGCCGAGTTGAGCTGGAGCAATTTGAAAATGCCATCCCGGCCTTTCAGCAAGCCTTAAAAGAAAAACCCCAGGATGAAGGAACTAACCAACACTTAGCCCAGGCGTTTGAAAAATCAGGTCAGCATGAAAAAGCAGAGGAAGTCTATAATTTTCTTGCCCAAATAGCACCAGAAAGTGTATCGAGATACTATAGAGCAATCCTGATGATGTATGATAAATCCGGGAAGAACGAGAAGGCTATTGAATATGCAACAAAGATAGTCGAGCTGGACTCAAGTAGCGCTGAGAATTTATACAATCTCGGCTATATGTATATGAAGACCGAAAAATACAAGGAAGCTATTGAACAATTTAATAAAGCCGTGGCTATAAATCCTGCTAATGAATATTCTCATTTTAACATCGGAGTCTGCTATTCCAGGTTGAACAACCATAGAAAATCTATTGAGGCTTTTAAAAAGGTTGTTGAAATGGTCCCTAACAACGCAGATGGCTGGTTTTTTATCGGGATTGGTTATATGCAGCTTAAAGATTTTGAAGCAGCTCTTGAACCTCTGAAAAAAACTGTAGAACTTAGGCCTGACTATGGAAATGCACTCTATAATCTGGGGATAACATACTTAAATCTTCATGACAACTTTAGTGCGAGAGAAATTCATAAAAAACTGACAACAATTAATCCGAGTCTTGCTCAAAAGCTTAAAAAGTTTCTAAGATAGTGCCATAAGTTTATAAGGAAGCAACCGATGGAAGTTTCCTTATTTCCGTGATGAAGAAACAGTCAGGCAAACTGATTCGTCAGCCCGTGTATTTTCCCCAGCGAGGAAAATCCACTTATTCCTCGGCTCGCTCTCCTCTTTGAGGAACCATGCCCGCTCGCCTCCGGATGGCTTCCTATTCAGATTGCCTGACTTCCAAAGAAATTATCACGGAAATAAGAATGCTTACGCAACCGATTGACAAAGGCCGCGGCTCTGTGGTATATAATAATATCAAGATTCAAGTACCTCCATTTATATTAAGACAAACCTTGCCACTCTCATGTTAAGAGGTTTATAACGAGAGCAATCTTTTTCAATATACCCTATTATATCCGGAAAAAGTTAAGGGCAGGTGGCGAAATTGGCATACGCGCTAGGTTTAGGACCTAGTTCCTGATAAAGGAGTGCGGGTTCGAATCCCGCTCTGCCCATTTATATTCATTCTAAAATATAGAACTCACGATAAAACATAGGAAATAATGGAAAATAATTTAAAAATCCTCAATGGGTGTAAAAGAGAAATTGAGCTGAGTATCAAAGCTGATGAAGTTAAAAAAGAATTTGACAGGATTGTGTCTCAATTCTCTTCAAGAGCAAAAATTCCAGGTTTCAGGCCTGGTAAGGCTCCTGCAAATATTATAAAACAAAAATATTACCCTGAAATCAAAGAGTCACTTATCAATGAGCTTGTTCCAAAAGCTCTTAGTGAAGAGCTTAAAGCTCAGAACCTCAATCCTGTTGGAATGCCGGTAGTGAATGAACTTCATTTTAAGGAGGGCGAGCCTCTTAGGATGAAAGCGCAATTTGAAGTATGGCCGGAATTTGACCTTCCTGAATATAAAAAAATACATGTTAAAAAGGAGAAGATTTCTGTAACTGATAAAGAAATCGAGCAATCTTTAGAGGATCTCAGATTTAGATCAGCCCAGTATGTTCCAGCAGAGGGTAGGGGAGTGCGTGATGGAGATTATGTTGTTATTGAATTAAAAGGTAAAGATTTGACAACTCAAAAGTTACTGCCGATAGAAAAAGGCCTCGTCCTTGCTGGTCACCATGATAATGAAGAAGCCTTGAATAAGAACTTAATGGGATTAAAACCCGGTGAAGATAAAGATTTTACTATAAATTATGACAAAAATTTTCATAACAAAAGACTTGCAGGGAAAAAAATAGAATATAATTTAAAAGTTACTTCATTAAAAGAGAGAAAGCTTTCTGAAATTAATGATGAATTTGCCAAAGATCTTGGAGAATATAAAAGTTTAAAAGATTTAAAAGAAAAAATAAAAAAAGAACTAATTTTGGCTAAAGAAGAAGCTTCAAAAAATAAAATGGCTGAGGAAATTCTAAAAAAGATATCTGAGAAATTAACTATAAATCTTCCTGAGACTCTGATTGAACAGGAATATGCTGCAGTTCTGAAACGTCTCCAATCTTCCAGTCCTCAAACAGGCAAAACAAAAGAAGATCTTGAACAGCTAAAGGATAAAGGAAAGAAACAAGCCGAACGAAACTTGAAAAATCATTTAATCTTAAAAAAATTGGCTAAAAATGAAAAGCTGGATGTTTCTGAAAAAGAGATTCACGGAGAATTAAAGAAAATTGCAGAAGCAAATAATATACCTTTAGCAGAAGTTGTCGATAGATTTAATAAGGAGGGGAAAAGAGAGGAACTGAAAAACAATCTAATTTTTCAAAAGACAGTTGACTTTTTATTTAAACACGTTATAATAGAAGAATCAGTTTCCCCATGATTTAAATCCCCTTCTATTTAATTGCATATAATAGAATGATTAGAATCTTTTTGACTCAAAACAAGCTATTGGAGATAAAACATGCAAAATGCCCACGGGCAATCTGAAATTATGAAGACTATTTCATTGATTCCCTTAAGGGATGTTGTTGTTTTTCCTGCAACTTTAGTTCCTTTCATCATCGGTCGTCCTTCCTCCATTCAAGCCCTTGAAACGGCGACAAAAAAAGAAAAGATGATTTTTCTCTCTGCTCAAATGGATGCTTCCTTGGATGATCCGAATCCACGGGATATTTATTCAGTAGGTGTAATCGCAAAGATTATACGGGCGATCAAGATGGACGATAAAAATGTCAAAGTTATTGTCGAAGGAAAAAAACGGGCAAGAATCATTGAATTTTTAAGCACTTACCCTTACTATCAGGTTCTGGTTAAGGAAATAAAAGAAATTGAAGGTGACAGCTCTGACATGGCAGAAATACTTAAGAGAGTATTAACTCTCTTTGAAGATTATCTAAAGCTTAGCCAGAATGCAAATTTTGAGTCCGTAATACCCGCTTTAAAAGACAACAGTTCTGACAAAATTGCAGATATAATCTCTTCTCATCTCTATCTTCCTATAGAAGAAAAACAAAATCTGCTGGAAACAATTAATAGCATGGAAAGGATACGGAGGCTTAACTACATTTTGGAAAATGAAATAATTAAAGTTCATTCAAGACTAAAAAAAGAAGGGAAAAAGCTTGGCCACCATAAGGTTCCTTTCAGGGAAACAGGCCAAAAGGTTTTTCCAGCTGGATTATCTTTTAAAAGGGAAGATCAACCAAATGAAATCGAAGAGCTCAGGCAAAAAGTTGCTGAAGCCAAAATGTCTAAAGACGCCGAAGAAAAGGCTAATAAAGAAATAGAAAGGATTGAGTCTATGCCTCCTATGTCAGCAGAGGCGACAGTTTGTCGCAATTATCTGGACTGGCTTACCTCCTTACCATGGAATAAGAGATCAAGAGAAAAAAGACACATTAAAGAAGCAGAAAAAATACTGGATGAAGATCACTATGGACTGAACAAAGTCAAAGAGAGGATTTTAGAGTACCTTTCTATTCGTCAGCTTGTGAAAAATCCAAAAGGAGTAGTCTTGGGATTCATAGGCCCTCCTGGGGTAGGGAAGAGCTCCCTCGGTCGATCTATTGCAAGAGCTACAGGAAGGAAATTTGTACGCCTTTCGTTAGGAGGAGTTAGAGATGAGGCTGAAATCCGAGGGCATAGAAGAACATATATAGGAGCATACCCAGGAAGAATTATCCAGATGGTCAAGAGAGGCGGAACAAAGAATCCAGTTTTTCTACTTGATGAAGTGGATAAAATGAGCGTTGACTTCAGGGGAGATCCTGCATCAGCACTAATGGAGGTCCTGGACCCAGAGCAAAACAGTACTTTTCTTGACCATTACATAGACACCGATTTTGACCTTTCACAAGTTATGTTTATCGTGACGGCAAATATGCTTGAGCCTGTCCCACGGCCATTGATTGACAGGATGGAAATAATACGCCTTCCAGGCTATACAGAGGACGAAAAATTACAGATAGCAAAACACTTTTTATTAAACAAACAATTGAAAATTCATGGTTTAAAAGAAAACAACCTCAGAATTTCAGACAAGGCTTTTATGAAACTTATTCGTGAATATACAAAAGAAGCCGGAGTAAGAAATATTGAGCGTGAAATATCTTCAATTTGCCGTAAAGTAGTGAAAAAAGTTGTATCGGATGGTAAATCGTATTCAGAAAAAGTCTTACCTAAAAATATAGAAAAATTCTTGGGGATTCCAAGGTTCAGACGTTCAGAAATAGACAAAATAGACGAGATCGGCGTGGCGATAGGTATGGCCTGGACAGAATTTGGAGGAGAGCTTTTAACATTTGAAGTAACAAAAGTTCATGGAAAAGGAAATTTTACTTTAACCGGGCATCTTGGAGAGATAATGCAGGAATCTGCTCAGGCTGCTTTCAGTTATGTAAAAGGCCAGATCTTTGAATTTAACATTGCAAAGGATTTACATAAAAATTACGATATTCATATTCATGTTCCAGAAGGAGCAATCCCCAAAGAAGGGCCATCTGCTGGAATTACAATCGCCGTATCAATTATTTCTCTCCTAACAGGAATTCCTGTGAGTAAAAAAGTAGCCATGAGCGGAGAGATAACATTAAAAGGAAAAGTCCTTCCTGTTGGTGGCATTAAAGAAAAATTACTGGCCGCTCATAGAGAGTCCATAAAGGAAGCTATTCTACCAATAGATAATAAGCCTGATTTAAAAGACATGCCAAAAAAAGTAAAAGAGGAAATGAAAATCCATTTTGTTGAAAACATGGATGAAGTCTTAGAAATTGCATTAACGAAAGAACTGCCGAAAAAATTGAGAAAAAGTAAAATTGCCATTTTCTCCGAGCTTACTAAAAGAGATGAAGAAGGGGAGAGCTCTCAGGAGCCCCCTATAACTCACTGATATTAAATGAGTTAAGGCTAATTCCTTTTGCACAATATAATCATCTAAAAATTAATCAAAAAAAGAGGTAAAAAAATGAAAGAGTATAACTTAGCCGAACTGGAAGAAAGAGACAATCCAGCTCTATTTAAGATTGCCGGAGAAGTAGACCTTTCGGCTGATGAAACAGAGAATTCAAGCAAGCACAACCTTATTTTTCGGATTTTGGAAGCTCAAGCGAAAAAAAATGGTTTGTTGTTCTCAGAAGGAGTTTTAGAGTGCCTTGATGATGGTTTTGGCTTTCTGAGAGCGCCGGAATTCAGCTATTTACCCAGCCATGATGATATTTATGTTTCTCCATCTCAGATCCGGAAATTCCAGCTAAGAACAGGTGACACAATTTCAGGCATAGTGCGTCCACCCAAAAACGGAGAGAAATATTTCGCTCTTATCAAAATAGAAGCAATTAATTTTGTACACCCTGATATTGTCCTGGATGCAAGAAGAAACGTGCATTTTGATACTCTAACGCCTCTATATCCCTTTGAGAAAATAAAATTAGAAGATGACGATAAGAAAAATCTTAATGCAAGGGTGATGGATCTTTTAACTCCAATAGGGAAGGGACAGAGAGGATTGATCGTTTCACCACCTCGTGCAGGAAAGACAACATTGTTGAAAACAATTGCAAAATCTGTAGAGAAAAATCATGAAGAGATATTTCTTATTGTACTCCTGGTAGCAGAAAGACCAGAAGAAGTTACAGATTTTCAAAGAAGTATTAATGGAGAAGTTGTAGCATCAACTTTTGATGAACCTCCAATTCGGAATGCACAGGTTGCAAATATTGTACTTGAAAAGGCAAAAAGGCTTGTTGAGCTTAAAAAAGATGTGATCATTTTACTAGACAGTATTACACGTTTAGCTAGAGCTCATAATGCAATTATTCCTCCATCTGGAAAAGTACTATCCGGTGGAATTGATGCAAATGCTTTAAATAAACCAAAAAAGTTCTTTGGATCAGCCAGAAAAATCGAGGAAGGGGGGAGTTTAACAATAGTTGCTACAGCATTAGTAGATACAGGAAGCAGAATGGATGAAGTGATATTTGAAGAATTTAAAGGAACCGGAAATATGGAAATAAATCTGGACAGAAGACTTGTTGATAAAAGATTATTTCCTGCCATTGATATAACTCGGTCAGGAACAAGAAAGGAAGAACTCCTTATTGATGATAAAGAATTAGGTAGAATATGGATCTTAAGAAAAGTTCTAAGTGCGCTAAACGAAGTTGAAGCAATGGAATTATTATTAGAAAAAATTTCAAAGAAAAAGACTAATTCTGAATTTCTTGAAGCTATGAGCAAAGGATAATATAAAGCGTATTTACAGGCAAAAAACAGACAGTAATTAAACATCTGAGCTAAACACTCCAAAAACTCTCAAACTTCTTTTTTTAACCAACCTTTCAACCTTTTTTTTCGTATTACTCAGAACCAGATTACTATTTTTGGTTCATCTCCCAATTTTTTGGCAAAATAATATAAGAGACATATAATATAAGAGACATATAATATAAGAGACATATAATATAAGAGACATATAATATAAGAGACATATAATATAAGAGACATATAATATAAGAGACATATAATATAAGAAACATATAATATAAGAAACATATAATATAAGAAACATATAATTACGCTGTCATCCACACTCCTTTTTGTCATTCCCGCGGAAGCGGGAATCTAGAAATATGAAAAAGTTTTACGTTTATATCCT
>JADHWO010000086.1 GCA_016783445.1 Candidatus Aminicenantota bacterium | reverse complement strand
TTGGATATAATGTAAACCTTCTTTGAAGGATTTACGTATATTTAATAAAGTATATAAACGTGAATAATTCAGGTTAATAAATAGAAGGAACGTTTGTATATTAAGTTATCAAATTCTGCAAACAGCCACGCTCTGTCCTTTGTGGCTGTTGACTATAACCAAGATATAAAAGGAGGCAACATGAAAAAAGCAATAATTTTACTCGCAGTTATACTGCTTCTTGTTCCAACATTTACTTTTGCCCAATCACAGGTTAAAGCAACTAAGATCATCGATCAAATCAATAATGGAAAAGCTATCCAGTATAAAAATGCCGAAATTATCGGTGACCTGGATTTTAGGTCCATTGATGATGTTACTCCGGGCAAGAAGAATCGCGAGCGCAGAGAGGAGACTAGACGCAAAAACTGGTCGACAAATGTGTACTGGTACAATGTCAAATCTCCTGTGTCCTTTATTAGCTGTGTTTTTAGTGGAGATGTTATTGGATATTTCCATGATGACAAGAAAAACGAGACACACAATGTTATCTTTCATGGTGACGTAAATTTTCAGGGATGTGAGTTTAAAGGAAAATCAGCTTTTAAGTACGCAAAGTTTTTAGAGAAAGCTAACTTTAAAGATACAAAATATCATAAAGAAGCTTTATTTAAATATACGAGTTTTTCAACAGACATTAGTTTTTCAAATGCACATTTTTACGGAGATGCAAACTTCAAGTACACAAAATTTCCGCAATCTGTACATTTTGACAGTGCAACTTTTCAAGGCGATGCGAATTTTAAGTACACAAAATTTCCGCAATCCGTCCATTTTAACAGTGCAACTTTTCAGGATTATGTGGATTTTAAATACGTAAAATTTCCTAAAGGTGTAAGCTTTGAAAATGCTGAATTTGATGGAGATGCGTGTTTTAAATACACAAAGTTTTATGAACCAGTAAATTTTGATGGCGTTGATTTCAAAAATGACGTGGATTTTAAATATACTAAAATTGACGGAAAGTCCTTTACTCGATATCTATTAAAGAAGAAATTTAAAAAGTAATAGTAAATAGGGGCTGTCTCCACTTTTATTGGGGACAGGCCCCATTTTTTCTGTATGGGCTTGATTCATCAAGCCCACCTCCCAATTGAATCTTCTTTAACATTACCACGCTGTACACTGAAAATCCTTGACTGAAGATTTGAGCCTTATTATCATGATAATTGGAAGTACTCCTTAAGTTGTTTTGTGGAGTGAAGGAGAAATTTTTTCCATGCTCGATTTAAAAAAGATTCTACTTAAAAAAGATGTTATAGAATCAGACTCTCATGAGAAAGATGAATTTGAAAGGGTTCAAGTAGCAACCTGTGTAATTCTTCTTGAGGTGGCGAAATCAGATGATGAATTCAGCAGTATCGAGGAAGCTACGATAACATCTATATTTAAGAAAGAGTTTGATATATCGGCTGAAGCCATAGAAGAGTTAAAGGAGATTGCCAAAAGGAAGCGAGAGGATAGTGCAGATCTTTGGGAATTCACTCATCTGGTCAATGAGAATTATTCAACAGAAGAGAAGAAAAAAATCGTCGAGGCGGCATGGAAGGTAATCTATGCCGATGATAAGCTGGATAGCTACGAAGACCATTTTGTTCACAGATTGGCCAAATTGCTTCAATTAGGGCACAGCGATTTAATCGAGGCTAAATTAAAAGTTAAATATAAGAACCGGTCCTGACCAAATCCTGGCATGCTTTATATGCTTTGAGCAGTAGATGAAGATTTTTATATAGTGGCCTGTATTTTACAAAGTCTGCAGTTAGATTCCTCTATTTTCCCATAGAATTAGGCAGCCCTATTTTTCCACTCTCCCCCATAATTTTACACCAACCTTTATCCTCCCAAACAAAAATCATTATGAGGTAAGCCGGCTGGATGTATGCGGCAGGAGAATGTCTGTCTCAATTTAAGCCACAATTGATTGTTTCTTGAGTTGAAAAAGATTGATTCTTTCGATAAACTTATTTTTTAATGACGGTAAATATTTATACTGGCAAATGTATCTATTTATTTGCGGAGGTGAGGGGGGCCCGGTGGTCCCCGCGGTCTTCAAAACCGTTGTGCCACTTTACCGTGGTGGGTGGGTTCGACTCCCATTCGCCTCCGCCAGCTAAATAAATTATGGTAAAAAAAACTGATAAAATGGCCGGCCGTGTAGATCCGAGGCGCAATCTAGCTTCTGTTTCTCATCTGCTGGAAGAATCCCGGATTAAGGCTAAAGTCAAGGAATATTCTCGGCCGATGGTTCTGGATGCCATTCACGATGTCCTGAACTGGTTCAGGAGTCATATTAAGAAGGGAGAATCCCCTCCTGAAATCAAAAACATCGTGGAGAAGGTGGAGTCGGTTTTACTCAAGAACGAAGCAGAGAGGCTGCGACATGTGGTTAATGCGACAGGAATAATATTACACACTGGACTTGGAAGAGCCGTGCTGCCTCAACAGGCTGTTGATGCTCTGGCAGATTTAAATCGATGCTGCAACCTGCAAATAGACCTGCAGACAGGAAAACGTGGCAGACGTAACTATATGACCGAGTACCTGCTCCAGAAGCTTACTGGTGCCGAGGCGGCTATGGTAGTGAATAACAATGCTGTTGCCACACTCCTTATTCTTTCGGCGCTGTGTAAAGGGAAAGAGGTTATTGTCTCCCGGGGTCAGTTAATTGAGATAGGTGGTTCATTCCGCCTTCCCGATTGTATTCATCAGAGCGGCGCCATAATGGTGGAAGTGGGTACAACAAATAAAACACATCTGCACGACTACGAGCGGGCCCTTTCTGAGAATACCGGAATAATCCTGCGGGTTAATCCCAGTAATTATCGGATTATAGGATTTAGCAAGCTGGTGCCGGTCGCTGACCTTGTCTCTATCAAGAAAAAGCAGCCGGTTATTGTTGTTGATGACCTGGGCTGCGGGGCCCTGGTTAACATGGAGAAATACGGCCTTCCAGAAGAGCCTACTGTTCCGGATAGTATTGCCGCTGGTGCAGATCTGGTTTGTTTCAGCGGGGACAAGTTGATAGGTGGACCTCAGGCAGGGATTATCGTGGGAAAGAAAGATTTGATAGACAGAATTAAAAAACATCCCCTGACCAGAATGACCCGTGTATGCAAACTTACGGACCTTGCCTTGGAACAAACTCTCCGGCTTTTTCTCGAGCCGGACACATTGATCAAGAACCATCCTACTTTACGTATGTTGACCATTCCTGCAGAAACGCTCAAGAAAAGAGCCATAAAACTAAAAAAGAAAATTGAAGAGAAAAAGATAACTATGGATGTGCGTGTGGAGGAGGGTGAAAGCGAGACAGGTGGTGGCTCCATGCCCGGAACTCCGATAAAGACCTTCGTTCTGGCAGTCCGTTCTGCTACCTTTTCGCCTGACCGTTTAAGTCATCTCCTCAGGCAGAATGAACCTCCCATTATAACAAGAATCAAAGAAAACGAAGTGCTTCTGGACATGCGAACATTACTTGAGGGTGAGGAAGAAATCCTTCTGGATGCCCTGAAACATATTGCAAGTTCTTGAAAAAGGAGTTTGTATGCCGATTGATCTCAAACGCCGCAAAGCGGTCATGGCGCGTTCAGTAAAATTAGGCCACTGCATCTGCAATCCAAAACAGGCGTGTCCCTGCAGTACTTTTAAAGAATTCAACATCTGTACCTGTGCAGGGGAAAAACTGCCTGTTAAAACAAAAGATATTTCCTTAACTCAATATGTGAGGAAAGCCGGCTGTGCTTCCAAGATTGGGCAAGCCGACCTGATGCGGATACTGAAGAAGTTGCCGCCGGTGAATGATCCCAATGTGCTGGTAGGCACTGCTGCAGGGGATGATGCTGGTGTTTACCGAATTGATGACCAATTAGCCCTGGTACAGACTGTTGATGTATTTTCGCCCTGTGTGGATAATGCCTATCTCTTTGGGCAGATTGCTGCTGCCAATTCTGTCAGCGATATTTATGCCATGGGAGGTAAGCCAATTACAGCTTTGTCCATTATTGGATTTCCCATTGAAAAACTTGACGGAAGTATCATGGAGGAAATACTTCGGGGCGGAATGGATAAACTTCAGGAAGCTGACTGCAGCCTGATAGGCGGACACAGCATCAATGATGAAGAGATAAAGTGCGGCTTTGCTATAACCGGATTAATAAACGCAAAGAACACTGTGGAACAGGATAAAGTCTGCCCTGGAGATGTTTTGGTGCTGACCAAACCTCTTGGGACAGGTATTGTCTGCTTTGCTGCTCAGATCGGCCGGATTAGTGAGGAAAGCCTCAACGAAGTGGGTGCTTCCATGGCAACATTAAACAGAGACGCCGCCGAGTTGATGGTTAAATACAGGGCCCATGCCTGTACCGATGTCACAGGATTTGGACTTGCAGGTCATCTTGTAGAGATGGTTCAAAAAAGTGGAATAGCAGCAGAGATAGACATGTCAGCCTTGCCGGTCTTCGGCATCGTAGAGGAATGTCTTAAAAATGATATCCTCCCCGGGGCCATCGAACGCAACCAGGAATACTCTATGGCCTGGGTCAAGGTAGAAGACACTGGAAGCAAAGAGAACCTGCCTATTCTATATGACCCTCAGACTTCAGGGGGCTTGCTGATTTCCATGCCTGAAAAAATGGCTCAATCGTTTGTCAAAGAGATGAAGAAACGTGGACATGAAAGCACTTCTATCATTGGGAGAATCGTTAAACAAGACAAAGATTATTCTGAGTGTAGAATCATTGTTTTTAATACGCGGCTCCAAAATTTTATCGGCACAAAGGAGGGATTAATTATGGGAGAAAAGAAAAAAAATGCTGTTTCATCTCAATCGGAAGAGTCAGTTTCCACGCCTGCGACAGAAGAGGAACATTCCTGCTGCGATAATCCTGTAGAAGAAAGCTGCTGCGAATCACCGCCATCTGTGGCAGAAGAAGGTTCAGAAAATCCACTCTCACTATTTAAAGATTTCTTGAAACAGGTTAACAAGGAAGGCCTTATTGATAAGCGCACCAAGCAGCTGATAGCAATATCCCTTTCTGTTGTGCAGTGCTGCAGGCCCTGTTTTTTTGCCCATGTTAAGAGCGCCGTATCCTCGGGAATCTCTAAAGCAGAGATCGAGGAAGCCGCAAATCTTGCCATATCTTTTGCCGGATGCCCGGCTATGATGTTTTACGAGGAAGTGTGTAAAGAAATTTAGGCCCAGCTGCATGAAACACCAACCGCCAGGACTTGTTAAAGCCGGAACTGAATCCGATGTGATTATGATGATCTGTACTGCCGGGCACGTGGACCATGGCAAAACAAAACTGGTAAAGCTGCTTACCGGATGCAATACTGACCGTTTAAAGTCTGAGCAGGAGCGGGGATTGACTATTGAACTTGGATTTGCACCATGCCTACTCGAGGGTGACCTCTGTGTAGGTATTGTGGATGTGCCCGGTCATGAGAAGTTTATCAAAAATATGGTTGCGGGCGTTTCAGGTATTGGTATGACAATACTGGTTGTTGCAGCAAATGATGGCATCATGCCTCAGACTATCGAGCACTTCCAAATAATGGAGCTTCTTGGTGTTTCCCATGGTATGGTGGCCCTGACTAAGATCGACCTGGTCTCTGAAGAGCGGATAAACAGTGTTACTGAGGAGATTCGTGATTTTTTAAAAGGGACCTTCATGGAGGGGGCTCCCATTTGTCCTGTATCTTCGCAAACATTTGACGGTTATTCTGAATTTTACGATGCCCTGGTTAAACAGATAAAGGGTCTATCCAGGAAACACAAGTCTGGCATTTTCAGAATGCCAATCGCTCACGTCTTTACTCAGAAGGGCTTTGGCGTTGTCACTATGGGAATTCCGGTTGACGGAACTATTAAGGTTGGAGCTCAGGTAGAAGTTGTTCCCGGTAATCAGATAGGTAAAGTGGGAGCTATCCAGCAATTCTTAAATGAAACTCCAGAGGGGGAGTATGGCCAGTGTCTGGCTTTAAACATTCCAGATTTTAACAAGAAACCACCAGTACGCGGACAGGTTTTATGCCTTCCGGGATATCTGGAACCCGTTTCTTCTTTCCATGTCATGCTAAGGACAATCCATGGTCTTCAAAGTCCATTACGCAATGCCGAGGAGATTAAGTTCCATACAGGTACAATCGAAGAACCGGGCAAAATCTATCTCCTGGAAGATGAAGTGCTTAATGAGGGAGAGACAGGTCTGGCAACTGTTGTGTTGTCTAATCCTGTTGTGGCGGCTGCCCACGACAGGTTCATTATCAGGCGCCCATCTCCGGCAACAACAGTTGCCGGTGGAGAAGTGCTCGCTGTTTCCCATACAACAAAGAAACTGCGAAAAAAGCAGGTTGCCGAACAGCTGAACACGCACTCAGCTTTTTTCCGGGATGTTGACCTGATGAGTGCAGAAGGTTTAGAGAAGAAGATCGAATATTATCTCAGCAGGGAACAAAAAAGAGATGCTTCTGTAGAAGAAATATCAAAAGGTTCTCTTTTAACAATGGATGTTGTGGAAGACTGCTTATCCCGTCTCGTCGAAAGTAAAAAGGTGCTCACGTTGGGTACCAATTATTATATTCATTCTGAAAGCTATCGTTCATTCTTGAACGAAATTGAGTTTTGGCTGCAGAAGGCTGTTTCAGAAGAAGGTGTACTGAGCCTCACTTTAAACAATCTGCGCAAGAGTTTTAACTGGCCTGTCCGCTTGTGGAAGAGGATCGAAAAGGACCTCCAGGACAAAGGTCTGGTCAAAAGGCAAGGGAACAGGTTTGTTCTGCAGGCATCTGAAAAGAAGCTAAAAAAGGGCGACCTTCAGCTCATGACAAGAATACAGAATATCTATAAAGAGACCGGGTTCCACTCACCGAGGCCAGACGAACTGCCAGATAAACTTCAGGCTCCTAAACAAGAGATTGATTTGCTGTTGGAATATTTGTATAACCAGAGAAAGTTAATTCGGCTTTCTAAAAATGTTGTGTTAGACTATGACAGTTTTAAAAAGGCCCAGGATACAGTATTGAATATAATTAAGGAGAAGGGAGTTCTTGATTCCGCGGATTTTAAAGTCCATATTGGCTCTACGCGGAAATATGCTCTGGCGATCTTGGATTTTCTCGATTCGCAGAGAGTAACAAAACGTCTGGGAAACAACAGAAGATTAGCTCCAGGCTACCAGAGAAACCTGCTCTAATGAAAAATAAGCCGGTTTATTTGAGGATTTTAACCTTAGCAGGCTTAATTGTTGCGCTGGCGCTGCTGCTTGTAGGTAGCTTGCGGTTTTACAAGGTTTATGAAACGGGCACAGAAGAATTTGGAATTCTCACTTTTTACAAGATTGGCGAACCTCAAATGGTTGTAGACTCCACTTTTCACGGTGTTATCCGTAAGGGTGAGAAATTTTATTCAACTTATGATCGTTCAAAACCAAGAGGTAAAACCGCCTGTCCTACGTGACAATAGTCAAGACACGGTGGTCATGGAGGCTGCGATAAATCTTTAATGGTGAGCAAGAGAAGAATATCACAGATTTTTTCACTTATACTTTTACACAGCTCCTGGGGACTTGAACTCAAATGGCTCTGTAATCCTGTACTAAGTTGTCATTCCTGTGTTTTGTCCTGGTTCGCCTGCCCGATCGGAGTTTTTGTCCAGTATTCTGGATACCATCTGTTTCCTTATATTGCTATTGGTACGGTTCTGTTGGTTGGATTGCTCCTGGGCAAGCTGCTCTGCGGATGGGTTTGTCCCTTCGGTTTCCTCCAGGATTTGTTATACAAGATTCCAACCCGGAAGTTTATCCTGCCTCGATGGACCGGTAATATAAAATACCTGGTGCTGATAATCATGGTATTCCTACTTCCCTTTTTTCTCGGCGAGGAGACAATGTATTCATTCTGTCGAATCTGTCCAGCATCAGCGCTCCAGGTCACCCTCCCGAACATGATCTCAAGTGGATTTCAAGCAGCACCCTTAGCTACTGTCGTGAAGCTTTCTGTATTGGTGGTTGTACTCCTTATTGTGATTTTTAGCAGCCGGGCTTTCTGTAAGGTTTTATGTCCGATAGGAGCGCTCCTGGCGCCGCTGAATTTCCTCAGTTTTTGGACCGTCAAACTTCCTACTGATAACTGCGTACCATGTCAAAAGTGCGATAAGGCCTGTCCTGCAGACAATTCTCCTTCTAAGAGAATCTCTGCTGGAAAGGCTCCAAATCGGTCTCTTGACTGTGTTGTTTGCCATGAATGTCGATCCGTATGCCCGAAAAAAAACAGGAAAAACCGATATAACCAGTAGGTGAGAACGAGAGAATTTTTTTGATACGTACTTTCGAAACCTAATAAGTGGGAATATAAAACCGAACATCAAGTGGAAGTATCTTTATTTTCGTGATAAAGAAACAGTCAGGCAAACTGATTCGTCAGCCCGTGTATTTTCCCCAGCGAGGAAAATCCACTTATTCCTCGGCTCGCTCTCCTCTTTAAGGAACCGTGCCCGCTCGCCTCCGGATGGCTTCCTAACCAGATTGCCTGACCTCCAAAGAAATTGTCACGGAAATAAGGATGTTTACATATCAAGTTTTTTTCTTGATTTTTGATAAAGTTCTATGACAGAATTCGTAATATACATAATATAAGTGAATATAAAGGGAGAATGACACAATGAAAAAATGCTTTCCAAAGGTCATGGTTTGTGTTTTAGGATTCTGTCTCGTGACAGCTGCACTCGCCGTGGAAGTGCCTTTGAAGTATGAAAAGTATCCTGATAAAACAAAATCATTTTATCCTTCTGGTACTGCGGTCTTACAAAAGACGATTAAGCCTCCGAATGGCGAATGGAAGATCCCTGAACTAAAAAGTGAACACCCGCTTTACGCACTTGCTAAGCTTGGTGATAAAGAGTGTCTTTTTATCATGGACCGTCAAAATACCGACGACTTCTTTTACAACCGGCTTTATTATGACGCTAATGGCAACAATGATTTGACAGATGATCCTGTGATTGATGGAGCATTACGCGGCAGCCCCAATGACAGAAGTGTTAGTGTGAATTTTCCTGTTGTGGATACAACAATCGAAGTTGATGGCAAGTCGCTGCCATATAGTTTCCGTCCAGCACTTAACGGGTACAGCTTGAAACAACTTGAAAAAAACGGATACACAAAGCTGAACGTTAACCGATATATTAATCTCTACCTCAGGATCAATTGTACTTATTCAGGCGAGTTTCAAATTAATGGTAAGAGTTATCGCGTGGTTCTCGGTGACAGGAATTGTAACGGCCGTTTTAATGATAAGTTCACCCTGCCAGATTACAGCAAATATGCTCAGGCCAATCGGCGCATCCAAATCTATGCTCAGGGCGACCATCTTTATATAACCAGTGGAGAGAAAATCGAGGATTACGATGAGCAGGTTTGTGGTGACTGGTTGCTGGTGAAGGATAAACTCTTTGAACTCGATATCAGCACAACAGAAGGCAAGATGATCCTAACACCTGTTACAGAAAAGCTAGCCCCCTTGAAACTGGCTATGAAGACAGAGCGAATATCTCTTTACACAGAAGATGGCAAGGATTGTATAATGATATACCAGCCGGACAAAGAAATTAAGATTCCCCAGGGCAAATACAAGCTCCTTGACTACCAGGCTTTTAAGAAAGATGAACAAGGTGATCTTTGGCGTTTATGTGCCGCAGCTACGCTGGAAAGCTCATCTATTGCTGTGGATGGAAGCAGCAAATCTGTTTTAGAATATGGTGAGCCTTATGCGCCGATCGTAAACGCATTTAGACTTGGAGGGGAGCCCTCGAATAAAGCTTATTTGTCATTTAATGTTGAGGGCAAAGGCAGGGAATTCCTGACCGATTTGAGCCGTATTTCTGGTGATAAGACCAAGATTCAATTATCAAAAGAAGAGGGCTCAAGTAATCGCCCTAAAGAGCCGGCCTACAAGATTGTTAAACCCGATGGTGAGGTGATCAAACAGGGCTCCTTTGAGTATGGCTGAGGCTTCAGTTGTGGGGCCACATGGGATGGCCCAGAAAAAAGCACTGAGTACTTTATTCTTTGTAAATATGACGTAGGTCCGTTTAAGACTAAACTTGAAAAACAGGCTATTAAGCTTCAGTAGTAATAGTAAATCATCACTGTTCCTTAATAAGCTCACATACTAATTCTGCTTATTTTTAAGCAGATAAATCCGCCTGACAGACTAACCCTAATCCTTGTCTTAAACTTACTTGTATTCACTATAAGCTGAAATCAAGCTGAGAAAGTTCCCTCTTTCATGCGAAATACTCATTTGGTTCCTTTAAGGGAAATTTTTTAGAAG
>JADHWO010000085.1 GCA_016783445.1 Candidatus Aminicenantota bacterium | reverse complement strand
GACGTAGACAAGGAAGAAGTCGACAAAATTCTGAAAGGCTAGTGAATAATCCAGGTTAATTAAATTCTAACTGAAAAGATAGAGAGGTCTTTTTGAACAATATATTCAAAATCGGCGGGTTTGATAAATCAAACCCCTACATACGTAATGATAAAACAAATTGTGTGATTGCCGCGTCACTATGTTCCTCGCAATGACAATACAAATTGTGGGCTTGATGAATCAAGCCCCTATGAATAAATCATAATTTTCACAAATTATTCCTGAGCCTTTACGACTTGTGCCTCATATGTTATAAATATCTCAAGGAAAAAAAATGAGTGCTATTGCCATAATAATCATGGTTTTTGCCCTATTCTTCGCCATAACTGTGCACGAAGCCGCTCATGGGTGGGCAGCTAATAAACTCGGAGATCCCACTGCATACAGTTTAGGAAGAGTCACCCTCAATCCAATCGCACATATCGATCCCTTAGGCACAATCATCTTTCCTCTAATCCTCATTATAATGGGAGCTCCTCCTTTTGGCTGGGCTAAACCGGTTCCTGTCAATCCGCTTAACCTGAAAAATCCCCGTCGTGATAACCTCTGGATTTCAGCTGCCGGACCAGCCTCAAACCTGTCTGTGGCAACAACCTCTCTCATCGTGATAATCCTCTTGAAACTCATCAACCCAAATGTAAGAGATTTCCTTTGGTCTTTCCTCTATTCAGGGGGAAGGCTTCCTCGAGGTTTTTATCCTCTTGAAGGCTTGGCTTTAATCTTATATTTTGTTGTATATATAAATTGTCTTCTCGCTATTTTTAATCTCATTCCTATTCCTCCGCTGGATGGAAGTGGTATCATAATGGGCTTCCTTTCTGAGAAAAACATCCAAAAATATGAGCGAATCCGACCTTTTGGCTTTATCATTATCCTGGCACTGATCTACCTCGGATTTCTTCGTATCATCATATGGCCCATACAAATATTTATCAACACCATAATATTTATATAAAATGAGTGAAAAAAAGAAAAAAATCGTTCTCAGCGGAATGAGACCAACAGGTCTCTGCCATCTTGGTCATCTGGCTGGTGCTCTGCGCAACTGGCTCAAATTCCAAGACCAATACAAATGTTTTTACACCATTGTCACCTGGCACGGCTTTAGCTCTGAATACCAGAACTCAAAGGTCATTAAAGACTACACATTCGAAGTGGCAGTAGATTGGTTGGGTGTAGGGCTAGATCCGGAGAAAAGCGTTCTTTTTCTTCAGTCAGAAATCAAAGAACACGCTGAACTTCATCTGCTCCTTTCAATGATTGTTCCCCTTCCCTGGTTACAGAGAGTTCCTACTTTTAAAGAAATGCAGAGGGAAATTACCGATAGAGACCTAAACACATACGGATTTCTCGGATACCCCGTGCTTCAAACTGCGGATATCCTTATTTACAAAGCAAATGCTGTGCCTGTGGGCGAAGACCAGGCTTTTCACCTTGAATTTGCACGAGAGGTGACAAGGCGATTCAACCGCATTTTTGGAAATATATTTCCCGAGCCTCAAACTTTTCTCACAGAAGTCCCAAAGCTTGCAGGAACAGACGGGCGCAAAATGAGTAATTCTTACGGGAATGCAATTTTCCTGAACGATTCACCTGAGGTTACCCGACAGAAAATATCAACCATGAAAACAGACACAAGGCGAAAACGAAAGACCGACCCCGGAGTGCCAGAAGACTGTCCTGTATTCACGTTACACAAAGCCTTTGTAGACAAAGAAAAAAGAGATGAATTGGCCGAGGGGTGCCGGAAAGCTGGAATAGGGTGTTTGGAATGTAAAAATGTCGTCATAGAGAGTCTTCTTAATACTCTTGCTCCTTACAGGGAACGAAGGAATAAATTCGAAAAAAAACCCCAGCTTGTCTGGGAAATTCTGGAAGAAGGAAATAAAAAAGCGCGACAGGTAGCTCAAAAAACTATGGAAGAAGTGAGAACTGCTATCGGCTTTTAATAAAGATATTATTCAATCTCAATGGACACTTCAGCAAGCTATCAGGTGAAACTGGAAGTTTTTCAAGGCCCTTTAGACCTCCTCCTTTTTCTTATCAGAAAGAAAAAAATCGATATCCACGATATTCCCATAGCCACGATCACCAGGGAATATTTAGAATACCTCAATCATAAGGAAAGAATAAATCTTGACCGGGAAGCAGAATTTCTACTTATAGCTGCTCTCCTTATTTACATAAAATCTCAAATGCTTATTCCCCGAGAGAAGGCTTTAGATGATGATGAGGAGGATCCTCGCCAAATTCTTGTTGACCGGCTCCTGGATTATCAAAAAGTAAAAGCCGCCAGTCTCCTTTTAAGAGAAAAAGAAGAGGAAGAACTGCAAAAGTGGAAAAGAACGTTTCTCCCTGCTCTCTACTCGCAAGACGAGGCGGATTTTATGGAAGTCTCCCTGTTTGATCTTGCAGAGTCCTTTTTTACTCTTATGAAACGAAAAGAGAGAAGAGAGATAAAAACCATTAAAGGAAAAGACTTCTCTCTTGAAGAAAAGATGAAGGAAATTATCAAAACTTTAGAAGAGAATTCATTTCTTGATTTTTTGGACTACTTCAGCCACCAGGATTCTTTTGAGGAAGCTTTAGTTTCTTTTTTCAGTCTTCTGGAGCTAATCCGGTCCAAAATAGTTATAGCCCTACAAGAAAGCCACTTCCAGTCGATTAAGGTCTGGCTTCGAAATAAAGTACCTGCAAAAAAAAGCTGATGAAAAACCGCCTGAAAGAAGTAATTGAATCCTTAATTTTTATTTCCCTTGAACCTCTGACGCTGGAAAAAATAAAGAGCATTCTAACAGAATTTCCAGATGGAGAAGTTGAATTGGCAATTAAAGAACTTCTGGAAAACTATGTTTCAAATGAGAGAGGAATCCAAATCATCCAGTCTGCAGGAGGCTATCTTTTCTCGACTAAACCTGAACATGACTCATGGATAAGACGTCTTCTCAAAGTGGAAAGGAAAAACAAGCTTTCTCCTGCGGCTCTCGAGACTTTATCAGCTATCGCTTATCATCAGCCTACAACACTGGCTGAAATCTCAGCGTTAAGAGGAGTGGATTCTACTCATACCCTGAAAACTCTGCTTATAAAAAAATTGATCAAAATTGTTGGGAGAAAAAAGAGTCCAGGGAAGCCTCTGATATACAGGACTTCTGATAAATTTTTAACCCATTTTGGCCTAAATAGCATCCAAGATCTCCCTTCTCCAGAGGAGCTTTCAAAAATCCTCGAAGAGGAAAGCATTCTTGAGGAAGAAGACAAAGATTCTCAATAACCATATTTAGTCGATTGTATCTTTCCCTTCTTGAACCTGAGAAAGCTCAGGCCAGCAGGTTCAAAAACGCGCAGCTTTTTCCCCAGCGAGGCAAAAGCTTCTCGGTTTCAGGCTTCGTTCTCCTCTCCTTCTTGGAGAGGAACCATGCCCGCTCAGCCTTCAAACGGTTTTTTTACCTGCTGTCCTTCGCTCGTGCATAAAAAAATTGATTGAGGAAAAGCGTTAAAAATCTGATTGGGAGCCGAGCTGTTTCCTCAAAACTTATATGAATAACAAACTTGAAATGATTACTATTTTTTCTCAAAATTAGAGCTAAGTTAAGATTTTATCTATAGTTAGAGTTGACAAGATACCTTATCTAATATAATATATTTAACCACTTTAATTCCGAAAAAATGCAAATAATAATCGCAAAAAATTCAGGATTGTGTTACGGAGTCAAAAGAGCTCTGAATATTGCCAGAGAAACAAGACAAAAGAAAAGCGGGAATGTTTTTACTCTTGGAGATCTGATTCACAATCCTCAGGTTATATCCGACCTAAAAGAACAAGGGATCCTTTCTATTAACAATCTGGATAGACTTAATGGAGCAACAGTCATCATCCGAAGTCACGGGATCTCACCCGATATTTACAAATTACTCGCAAAAAAAAACATTAAAATTGTTGATGCAACCTGCCCTATTGTCAAAAAAATCCAGAGGTTGGTCGAAGTTTTGTCCAAAGAAAAAGAAGAAATTATTATTGTCGGCAACAAGGAACATCCAGAAATAAAAGGACTTATAGGATTTAGCCAGAAAAGAGGGATCATTGTAGAAAATGAGGCACAGGTCAAACCCTTGCCTCACAAAAAAAAGAGAGCGGTCCTCGCTCAGTCTACTCAGGATTTCTACCTCTTTGAAAAGATTGTATCCGCTCTCATTGAAAAAACAGAGGAGCTAAAGGTCTACAATACTATCTGCCACTCCACTAAAACCCGTCAAAAATCTACTTCAGAACTGGCTTCTTGCGTTGACACACTTTTTATAGTGGGAGGAAAAAATAGCTCCAACACAAATAAGCTTTATCAGATTTCAAAACGGATTTTGCCCAATACACATTTTATCGAAAGTGCAAACCAAATCACTCAAGAAATGTTAAAAACAGCAAAAAAAATAGGTCTATCAGGAGGTGCGTCTACTCCTCCTGAAGCTATCCAAGAAGCTGTGGTTAGAATTAAAACTAGCTTCAAACATCAATCACAAAGGGAGAAGATCGTTCAATGTCAGAGATAACAAAAGATGCAGAAAAAGAAGAAAACATCTCTTCTGAAGACTACGAAAATCTACTGGATCAATACCAATTCAGTGCCAAGGAAATAACTCCGGGAAAAATCATCAAAGGAAAAGTTATCAAAGTCACACCAACCCACGCCCTTATAGATATTGGATATAAATCTGAAGGCATAATTCCCATTGAGGATTTTTCCAACAACCAGGATATGGACGAGATTAATCCAGGAGATCCTGTCGAAGTGATCCTGGAAAGAAGTGATCCCAAAGAAGGATATCTGGTACTCTCCCGTAAAAAAGCCATGGCTCTCAAAGCCCTAAATAATCTAGAAAAAGCTTATAACTATAATTCCTGGGTAACAGGCAAAATAACTGAAAAAATAAAAAATGGATACACTGTTAATCTCGGAATCAACACTTTCCTTCCTGATTCGCACGCTGATATAAGAACAGTTAAAGATCCTGAAAAACTTATAGGGAACAAGTACAAATTTAAAGTAATAAAATTTGACCGACAAAGTGAAAATGCTGTTATTTCCCGAAAGCTTTTCCTTCAGGATGAAAATGAAAAAAGAAAAAGACAAGTCTTCAACCAGCTCAGCCAGGGACAAAAGATTAAGGGTCAAGTCAAGTCCCTTACGAATTTTGGAGCATTTATTGATCTTGGAGGAATAGAAGGGCTTCTGCATATTTCGGATATGTCCTGGGGAAAAATAAGTCATCCTTCAGAAATCTTTAAGCTTGAACAGGAAGTGGAAATTGTAATTCTCGATTTCGACGAGAAAGAAGAAAAAATCTCTCTAGGATACAAACAATTAACCCCTAATCCATGGGAAAACGTGGGGGAGAAATATAAAATCGGACAGAAAATCAAAGGGAGGGTGGTAAACTTAACCAATTTTGGTGCCTTCGTAGAACTCGAAAACGGGGTGGAAGGCTTAATCCATATTTCAGATCTAATATGGTCTCGAAAAGTAGTCCATCCCAAAAAGGTTCTCACCCCAGGAGAGGAAGTTTTAGTCTCTATTCTGGATATCAATCCTTCTACAAAAAGAATTTCATTAGGGCTTAAACAGGCAAGCCCTCATCCATTAGAGCTGCTCAGGCAGAAATACAGTCCTGGAGCTCGGATAAAAGGTAAAATAACAAGCATTACTGATTTTGGTGCATTTATGGAAGTGGAGAAAGGAATCGAGGGACTCATTCATATTTCTGATATCAGCTGGGAAAAAATTAAGCATCCCTCTAAAAAAATAAAAGTTGGAGAGGAAACAGAAGCCATCATTTTAAACATCGATGTGGAAAAACAAAAATTATCTCTTGGCATCAAACAGCTTGAAGGTGACATTTGGGAGGACTTTTTTAACCGGCAAAAAGTAGGAGACCTGGTCAAGACTAAGATCGTACGTATAACTGATTTTGGAGTTTTTGTGGAAATAACTCCAGGAATTGAAGGGATTGTTTTTCTTTCCGAGCTCGAAGAGAAAAAAATTGAAAAGCCTGAGGAAGTCTTCTCAGTAGGCGAAGAACACTTAGCGAAAATTTTAAAAATGAATCCTAAGGAGAAAAAAATATCACTCAGCTTTAAACTTGCCCAGCTAGAGCTTCAAAAAGCAGAATATCAAAAATATATCCAAAGCCAGGACAGCAAACTAACTCTGGGTGATATCATGAAAGAACAGCTTAAACAAATCCACGCTCCTAAAAAAACTAAAAAAAAGGAGGAAAAAAATGATTAAAGCCGACTTAATCAACAAAATTTCAAAAGAAAAGAATATTTCCAAACAAGAAGCAGAAACAGGTGTAAATCTTTTCTTTCAAACGATTAAAGAAGCGATTCTGAGAGGAGAAGAAATAGAATTAAGAGGGTTTGGAAGTTTCCGCTTTCGGCAAAGAGGTTCACGGTCAGGAAGGAACCCTCGAACCGGTGAACATGTTCATGTTCCTCCAAAAAAAGTTTTATATTTCAAGCCGAGTAAAATCTTGAAGAATCTAATCAATAGTAAGTAATGGAATACATTCCTACTCCATGGAGAGAAGAATATATCAGGAAAATTTGCAAAATGAGCGATTGTATTTTCTGCCAGGCTCTTAAACTCAAAAACGACAGAAAGGCTTTTATCCTCTTTAGAGGCTCTCACAACTTTATTGTGTTAAACAGATACCCATATACACCTGCCCACCTGATGATTGCTCCCTATAAACACCTGGCTTCATTTGAACAAGCAGAAAAAGAATCCACAGATGAAATGGTGGACCTGCTCAAGCTGAGTCTGAAAATATTAAGAAAAAAATATCGTCCCCATGGTTTTAACACCGGCATGAACTTAGGCCGTAGTGCAGGAGCAGGTGTTGCTGACCATTACCACCTTCATGTGATACTCCGCTGGACAGGAGATTCAAATTTCATGCCTATTGTAGGAAAGACAAAAACGATGATTGAGGACCTCGAAACGACATATAACCGGCTCTATCCCCTTTTCCAGAAAGTTAAACCAGGCTCATAAAAATCTGATATAAAATCCATTTTCTTTAACAAATAAGGAATACAAACACTTAAAAGAGAATAAAAGGAAATATGAATTTTGAACTAACTGAAGAGCAGAGTTTGCTTAAAGAAATGGTCAGGGATTTCGCCCAAAAAGAAATTGCTCCTATAGCTAAAAGCATGGAAGAGAGCAAAAAATTCCCTCGTGAGCTATTTAAAAAGCTTGGAGAACTTGGAATCCTGGGTACGACTGTACCCTCTGAATATGGAGGGACAAAAACAGACACTATTTCCTTCATGGTTGCCCTTGAAGAAATCAGCTCGATCTCTCCGGCTCTCGCTGTTATTGTCAGTGTCCATTGTGCTCTTTTCTGCTACGCTATCCTGAAATTTGGAAACGATAAACAGAAAGAAAAATACCTGCCTAAAGCAACAAAAGGCGAAATACTGGGAGCTTTTGCTTTGACAGAGCCAGGAGCAGGCTCAGATGCCACAAATCTCAAAACAAAAGCCACAAAACAGGACGCTATTTACCTTTTAAACGGAACAAAGGCCTGGGTTACCAGCGGAAGCGAGGCAGAGGCTTCCATTCTTTTTGCCTCAACAGAGATCGAATCCGGCAGGAAAAAATTGAGTGCTTTTATTGTAGATAAAAATTTTCCGGGATTTACAGTCTCAAAGATTGAAGAAAAGATGGGCCTTCATTCTTCCTCAACCGCAGAAATTACTTTAGAAGATTGTCAGGTTCCAGAGGAAAATCTATTAGGAGAAAAAGGGAAAGGAGCAAATATTGCTTTCCACTGCCTTGACAGCTCAAGAATCGGTATTGCTGCTCAAGCTGTTGGTCTGTCCGATCGGGCCATAAGAGAAGCTGTCAAATATGCCAGAGAAAGGGAAGCTTTTGGCAAAAAAATTGCTGACTTCCAGGCTATTCAATTTATGATTGCTGATATGGCCACTCTCTCTGAGGCAGCCCGGTTACTCACGTACAAGGCTGCGGATTTAAAAGATAAAGGGAAACCATTTGTCAAAGAGGCTGCCATGGCCAAACTTTTTGCCTCAGAAGCCTCCAATAAAATTGCTTATTTAGCGCTGCAAGTTCATGGCGGTTATGGTTATTCCAAAGAATTCTTTATCGAGCAGCTCTACAGAGATGCCAGGGTATTATGTATTTATGAAGGAACTTCTGAAATTCAACGTCTGGTTATCGCCAGACACTTGTTAAAAGAATAATAAAGATTTAAATATTGAGTTTACAGACTAATCGAAGTCAGATTGTTAGAATGAGTCAAGAATTTAAGGTTTTTACGAGGAGCGTAACAAGGTGGCAATCTCCCATTTTCTAATTTTATTCGTTAATTGCTAAATATGAACCAAAAACTTTCGACTTTGAACTCAAATTTAATCTAGCTTGAGGTGATAACATGTTAAAAGCCATGCGAAAAAACATAAAATCACTGGCCCCAGCATTATGGCTTGTGATTGCAGCCTTCCTTATCACAATTTTTGCGGTTTGGGGCGGAGGCGGACGCTTAGGAGAATCAAGGGCAACAAACACAATTGCCACAATAGGGAAAGAAAAAATTTCTGTTAACTCATATTACCAGAATTTGAGACAAAGGCTTGAAATGCTCAAAGGGGAGTTTAAAGACCTCAATAAAAACCTTATCCAGCAGCTCAATGTCCCACAACAGGTTCTCGAACAGATGATCCAGCAAACCCTTCTTCTTCAGAAAGCTCAAGAAATGAGCATATATGCTTCAGATGAGGAGATACGAGAAAAAATAATAAGTGTCTTCCAGAGAGACGGAAAATTTATCGGTTATGAAGAATATGAAAAAATTCTGAATCGGAGCCGCACGTCCATCTCAGAATTTGAAGGAAGTCTAGAAGAAGAGATAATATTAAATAAACTCATAAAAGTCCTAACCGCAGGAATCACTTTTACTCCTGAAGAACTCTGGGAAAACTATAAAAAAAATAACGAAACCGCCAAAGTGGAATTTGTTATTCTTGAAAATGACAAAGTTGAACTGGAAGAAGAACCTTCCTCCATCGAGGCCCAGGAATACTTTGAAATGAACAAAAAAAAATACATAATCCCTGAAAAGAGAGAGGCTGAACTTGTTTTTTTCAAAACCGAAGCTTTAAAAAAGGAAATAGAGCTGACCGAGCCGGAAATCGAAGAATACTACAAGGAGAATCAGCCACAGTTTGAAGAACCCGAAAGGATAAAAGTTTCCAGAATTTATATTCCTTATAATAATAGAGAAAAAAATTTCGTCACAGTAGAAGCCCAGGGTATTCTTAAGAGAATTCAACAGGGCGAGGATTTTGGTGGGCTCGCAAAAAAGTACTCCAAGGATAAAAAAGCATCTGAGAGTGGAGACTGGGGTCTTCATGAATGGAAAACTCTAGCCCCTGAAGAACAGGGAGAAATAGAAAAACTCTCTGAGGGGGAAAACTCAGAAATTATCAAGCTTGAAGAAGGAGTTTCTATCCTTAAAATCACAAAAAAGACACCATCTGCTCTAATGCCCTTAGAGGATGTTAAAGAGAGAATAATAAATATCCTTGAAGACCAGAAAGCCAGAACATTAGCAGAAGAAAGAATAAACATATTATATAGAAGCGCTCAAAAACAGAAGAGTCTTGATGTAGCCGCCCAAATAAATGGTTTAAAATTCATAAGCACAGGCCTTCTCAAAGAAGGAGAGAGTATAGAAGACATCGACCCTTCCGCCACAATAAGTAAAACTCTTTTCCAGCTCAAAGAAAAAGAGATTTCTTCTCCTATTTACACTTATAAAGGAGTAGGGCTTGCGCAACTCCAAAAAGTTGAACTTCCTCGACAAGCAAACTATGCAGAAGTGGAAGATGAGGTGAAAAAGGAATTTATAGCTAACAAAAAGAAAGAAAAAGCATTAGAGAAAATGAAAAATGTTAAAGCAGAACTTGGAAGAAATAACCTTGAAGGTTTAGCTGAAAAATATGGCCTTGAATACAAAACTGTCAATGAACACAAACGGGAACAATATTTAAGCATTATCGGAGAGAATCCTGAAATCGACCGGCTTGCTTTTTCCCTTCCCGTAAATGAAGCCAGCGAACCAGTTGAGTTTGAAAACGGCTGTACCCTGATAAAAATACTGGATAGGAAAGAAGTAACCAAGGAGGATTTTGAGAAGACCAAAGAAACGGAAAAAGAAAATTTGCTTGAAGCAAAAAAGAACAAATTTTTCCATTCTTATATGATCAAGCTAAGAGAAGAGGTGGGAGTTAAGATAAGATACGACCTGTTCCTGAAAATCAATTCTGATGTCCTTTCCAAGTTTGGAGGA
>JADHWO010000020.1 GCA_016783445.1 Candidatus Aminicenantota bacterium | reverse complement strand
AATCTGAATAGGAAGCCATCCGGAGGCGAGTGGGCATGGTTCCTCAAAGAGGAGAGCGAGCCGAGGAATAAGTGGATTTTCCTCGCTGGGGAAAATACACGGGCTGACGAATCAGTTTGCCTGACTGTTTCTTTATCACGGAAATAAGTATGCTTACAGCCTATTTTCATTATTTGCGTTTCCGATCTCTATTTATTAAAATAAAACCGCTTTTTTTATATTATTAAATAAAGTGGTTCTCTTCCATTTTGTGTGGGCAAAACATGTCTTGATAGATTAATAGAAAGTGTTCGGGGATGGATGAAGCGACCTTTGAAGATTTAGCCTCCCTGAATCGCGCTTCGAGGAAACCCGACAGAGTCGGGCGGCGAGTATGTTTGAGCGGAGCGAGTTACGCAGCCGCCGAGAAGAGCGATGAAGGGATGGCGTGAAAAATCTGAACGGGAGCGAGACCATTCACGAATACTTTCTGATTAATACCCACACAAAATGGAAGAGAACCAATAAAGTAAATACCTGACTTCAAATTTTTTAACATTAAAAGTTAATAATTCTATGGAAATAAGCAAAATATTTTAAATAGGAACAGGTAAAATGGAAAAGAAAATAAGTAAAAAATTAGATCTAAGAAAAAGGGAATATATCAGAGCTATCCTAAAAAAAGACAATAAAGATCTTAAATTTTGTGTTCTTGGCGCTGGACATGGCGGGCTGGCTATGGCAGGCCATCTGGCCATCAAGGGCTTTAAGGTCAACCTTTACAACCGGGGACGAAAAAGAATCCGCCCTGTTATCCACAGAAAAGGCATCAAGGTTGAAGGAGAAATCAAAGGATTTGGAAATATTGAGCTCGCATCAACACACATCAAAGAATGCATCGACGGAGCAGATGTACTCATGGTTGTTGTTCCAGCCATTGGACACCGTTATATTGCAGAGACCTGTGCTCCGCATCTCAAAGAGAATCAAATAGTTATCCTCAATCCAGGCCGTACAGGTGGAGCGCTTGAGTTTTATAACACGCTCAAAGAACAGGGTGTAAAGCAGTTCCCATTTATCGCAGAAGCTCAGACATTTCTTTATGCCTCAAGAGCCCTCGGACCTGCCCATGCCAGAATATTTTCCATTAAGAACTCTGTCCCATTGGCAACTCTACCCGCTTATTGGATTCCAGGCATCTTAAAAATTATCCAACGAGCTTTCCCCCAATTTATTCCCGGGGACAACATTTTTAAAACAAGTTTTGAGAATATTGGAGCTGTATTTCATCCGGCTCTAACAGTGCTGAATGCATCCTGGATAGAAGAGACTCACGGCGATTTTGAATACTACATTCAGGGAGCGAGCAAATCTACAGCTTATATTCTTGAAAAACTGGATAAAGAACGGCTGGAAATTGCAGCTGCTTTGGGAATAAAAGTTATGAGTGCAAAGGCCTGGCTATATACGGCATACAGTGCCACAGGCAAGGATCTCTATGAGGCTATTCATGACAATCCAGGATATATGGGACTTAAAGCCCCAGACAGGCTTCACCACCGTTATATCGATGAGGACGTACCTATGAGCCTTGTTCCCCTTGCATCTATTGGAGAGATGTTGAAAGTTGAAACTCCTACTATAAGGTCTATTATATACCTTGCTTCAATAATGAGAGGGATAAATTTTTGGGAAATAGGAAGGACAGTGGAAACATTAGGAATTAAAGGAATGTCCATTAAAGACATCCGACTTCTGGCTGTAGCTGGAGAAATTTAGAGAATACAGAGTGACTGCGATCAACAGAAAAAAGATTTTAGGAGCTTCAATAGGAAATTGTGTTCATGTAGCAGGCATTCTTAATTTTTTAAAACTTTCTGAGTTTCACGGTTATGATACTCTTTTTTTAGGCCCTGCCGTTTCAATAAAAAAAATATCAGATGCCATAAAACAACATGATCCAGACATCATTGCAATAAGCTACCGCTTGACTCCTGAGGTACTGGAAAAACTTTTAATTTCATTCAATAAGAATATTATAAAAAACAAATGGCAGAATAAGACCTTTGTATTTGGCGGGACACCGCCAACTGCAGAAGTTGCTCGCAAAATCGGGCTGTTTGATGCCACATTTAACGGCCTTGAATCCCTGGAGGATATAACCTTTTATCTTAAGGGGAAAGCGAAAGAAGCAAAAAAAAGCAAAACTCCCCCCCAGAATCTTATTGACCGAATTGTTTTCAACCATCCTTATCCTCTTCTCCGCCACCATTTCGGGCTTCCCATAGTTTTAAAGACAGTAAAAGGAGCCAGGGAAATTGCTCTATCAGAGACCCTGGACATTATTTCCATCGGTCCTGACCAGAATGCCCAGGAAAGTTTCTTTCGTCAAAACGAAATGAAAAAAGAGCAGGATGGCGCAGGAGGAGTTCCTCTTAGAAAGCCTGAAGACCTTGAAGCTATATATAAAACCACACGCTGCGGCAACTACCCTCTACTCCGCTGTTATTCGGGTACAAGGGACCTGATTAAGTGGGCAAAAATGTCTCTTAAAACCATTAATATAGCCTGGGGGGCTGTTCCCCTTCTCTGGTACAACCAGCTGGATGGCCGTTCCGACCGAACTCCTTTAGAATCCATCAAAGAAAATCAGGAAACCATGAAATGGTACGCTGAGCATAAAATTCCACTTGAAGTTAATGAAGCGCATCATTGGAGTCTGAGGGATGCTCCTGACACAATCGCCGTAGTCGCAGCCTTTTTAGCCGCATATAATGCAAAAAAGGCTGGAATAACCCATTATGTGGCCCAGTATATGTTCAACACTCCAGCTCAAACATCACCTCTGATGGACCTTGCAAAGATGTCGGCGAAAATTGAACTTATCGAGTCCCTTCATGATAAATCCTTTACAAGCATTCGCCAGATGAGAACTGGACTGGCGTGTCTTTCTCCCGATCCTGACATTGCTAAAGGCCAGCTCTCTTCTTCCAGTCTGTTCCAGATGACCCTTGAGCCAAAAATTATTCATGTGGTTGGATTTTGCGAAGGGGACCATGCAGCAACTCCCTCAGATGTGATTGAAAGCGCCAAAATAACTCATGGCGTCATTAACAACCTCTCTTTAGGCTTTCCTCAGATATTAAATGATTCAAGAATAAAAAAAAGAAAGGAGGAGCTTATAAATGAAGCAAAACACCTCCTCCAGGCTATCAAAGACCTCCCAACTGAAAAAGTTATAAATCCCTGGGCTGATCCCAAGACTCTTTATGAAGCTATCCATACAGGTTTGCTTGATGCGCCTCATCTTGCTGGTAATCCTTATGCATCAGGGAAGGTCGTCACTCAAATCAGGAATGGTGCCTGTTATGCCATAAATCCTCAAACAGGAAATATTCTTTATGAAAAGGAGAGAATATCGCAGCTTTTAATAAATTAACCTGAATAATTCACGCGTTAAGACCGCCGGAGATACGTTGGTGTCAGACCTAGTCACAATTAACAGCTGGGAATATGGTTATAGATAATGGCTTCACAAAATACTAAAATCTTATCCCGGATTTTAAAGCAGATGTTGCTAGCCTTGTTTTTTTTCTTGACCAATTCAATCACAGAGGAAAGAAATAAATGAAAAAGCCTTCATCTCTCTTATTCGAAGATCACTTCAATATTCCCCTGGATTATCTCCAAAAAATATTGAATATTTCCCTTTCTCGCGGGGGTGATTTTTCAGAAATTTTTCTCGAGTACAAGCTCTACAATTTTATCAATATGGAAGAAGATATCATTAAAGAGACTGCAGAAAGTATAAGTCTTGGATTAGGCATAAGAGTTTTATCAGGTGAAAAAACGGGTTACGGATACACAAACAATTTCTCTTTTGAAAAAATAAAAAAAGCCGCCCTCACTGCATCCTCTATTTCCTCATCTCATGAACGAAAAAAAACTTCTTTACTGAATTCAGTTCAATTTAGTCATAATTTCTATCCAGTCCTCAAGTCCCCTCACAAAGAATCTATGGAGAAAAAAATCTCCCTCGTCAAGAAAGCCTATCTTTCTGCCAGGAACTTTGATCCAAAAATCAAAAAAGTGAAAGTCTCCTTCCTGGACCAAACTCAGCATTTAACTATTGTCAATTCTGAAGGATTACTAATCTCGGACGCCCGCCCTCTTGTTAGACTGGATTGTCTGGCTGTGGCAGAAAAAGAAGAAAAAAGAGAAGCAGGATTCTCTGGAGGAGGAGGCAGAGTAGGTATAGAATACTTCTCAAACACCCTCACACCTGAGGAAATAGGTCAAGATGCGGCAAAAGAAGCCTTGAATCTTCTTGAAGCAGTTTTGCCACCTGCCGGAGAGATGCCTGTTGTTTTAGCCCCGGGCCACAGCGGAGTCCTGGTTCATGAAGCAGTCGGGCATCTTCTCGAGGCAGATTTTAACCGTAAAAAAACTTCGATTTTCTGGAATAAGATGGGAAAAAAGGTTGCAAACTGTCAGGTCTTTATCTTTGACGACCCGACCATTCCTCATTTTCGAGGTTCTTATAACATTGACGACGAAGGAACAATACCAAAGAAGACTCTTCTTATTAAAAAGGGAAAAATGACAGGATTGCTTCAGGACAGGCTTTCAGCAAAATTGATGAACAAACCACTCACAGGACACGGACGAAGACAGGACTATACATGTATGCCAATTCCCAGGATGAGCAACACCTACATAGACAGAGGAGAGTATGCGCCTGAGGAAATCATTAAATCTGTGAAAAAGGGATTTTATGCCCATAAATTCCAGGGAGGTCAAGTTGAAGATTCAGGAAAGTTCACTTTTTCAATCAGCTCAGGCTATCTTTTAGAAAACGGAAGACTCACTGCTCCGGTGAAACAGGCTACCCTGATCGGTACTAATATAAACATCTTAAATAATATAAAAATGATCGGTTCTGACCTTAAGTTTGGCCCTCAAACAGGCACATGCGGAAAGGAAGGCCAGCAGGTTCCGGTAACTGATGGCTGTCCTACAATTAAAATAGCAAAGATGACAGTGGGAGGGCAAAAGTGAAAGAAGAAGACTCGACTTACCTCAAAGAGCTGGCAGAAAGCCTTGTGGCTTTTGGAAGAGTTAACGGTGCTGATGAAGTGGAAATATCCATTCTTGATGGCTACGAATTCAGCGTTGATGTGAGGTTAGGAAAAATTGAAAATCTTGTGGAGGCTGGCTCCCGGTCTTTAGGCTTAAGAGTGATCAAAGATAAAAAAACTGCTTTTGGCTCTTCTTCAGACTTATCCAGAGAAACACTGCAGTACTTAGTAAAAAATGCCATAAAGCGTGCACAACTAGCCAGTACAGATGAGTTCTCCGGACTCCCACCACTCTCTCCAAAAGGATTTAATATCCCATCTTTAAGGCTCTTTGACGCAGAAATCGCTAAATTAGATTCAGAAAAGAAAATTGCTCTGGCTATAAATACAGAAAAAATCGCTCTTAATGATAAAAGAATCACAAATTCCCACGGTGCAAGCTTTGAAACAAAAGAAATCAAGACCACTTTGGCAAACTCGAATGGTTTTCTTCAGGAATACGAGCAGACATTCTGCGGCATAAGCCTCGGCCTCCAGGCTGGAGAAACAGACAGTAGAGTTGAGGACTATTGGTTCTCTTCAAAGAGGTTTTTTAATGAGCTGGAACCTCCAGAGGAGATTGCTAATATAGCAGTTGAAAGGACAGTAAGACAGCTCAAACCAAGGAAAATAAAGACACAAAATGTTCCTGTTATCTTTGAGCCAATGATGACTTCCTGGCTTCTGGGTTTCCTTTTTGCCTGTATATCCGGAGTATCCATATACCAGAAAACTTCCTTTTTGGTCGATAAATTGGGCAAAAGGATCGGAGGCAGCAATTTGGATATCTTAGACGACGGCCTCATGCCCGGAATGCTTGGGACAAGACCCTATGATGCAGAAGGAGTTCCCTGCCAAAAAACTCAGGTTATCAATAAAGGAATACTAAAAAACTACCTGTGCAACACTTACGCCGCCAGGAAGCTAACGCTAAAATCAACAGGAAACTCCGCTGGAACCGGTGTTACACCTAATAATTTTTATCTTGTCCCTGGAAGTATCCCTCCAAAAGAAATCATCTCTTCCCTGGATAAAGGCTTAATCTTAATAAGAACCCTTGGACACGGACTTAATCCGGTAACAGGAGATATCTCCAGAGGAGCATATGGTTTATGGGTTGAAAACGGGGAAATAGTTTATCCTGTCTCAGAAATAACCATCTCCGGTAATCTGGGAGAAATTTTAAATAATATTGAGATGATTGGCAATGACCTCGACATGCGAAGTTCTGTCTCTGGTCCGACAATCAAAATCAAGGAATTGACAGTAGCCGGACAATAAGGATGAGTTTTTTTACTTCTTATGAGTTATACGAGCAATAACATAAACAACAATACCCAAACCCATCAAGATCCAGCCAACTATATTCCAGGTGGTGAGCAGTCTTATAAGAAAACCGCCAATTATTAAAACCAGGCCAAAAAGGATCATTTTACCTCCTCTTTCCCGCCTTTATATTTTTTAGAAACCATTGTAGTGAAGGATATCCCTTAATTTTCTCTTGGGTACGTGAAGGCGCCCTTTTTTATCTTTCCAATACTTAATGGAATCTTTTTTATCCTCTACCAACGGCTCTTCGTCAGGATATCCCACAGCTAATACGGAATCAATCTTATAATCTATGGGAATATTTAGTATTTTTTGAATCTTGTTTCTTTCTGCAGACGCTATCCAGCAGCTTCCTACACCCTCCTCCCAGGCAGTCAGAATCATGTTCTCTACAGCTGCACCAACATCTCGCTCATACTCTTTATCTCTCACCCTTGAATTGACAAGTACAACTATATAAGCCACAGGTTCATGACCGGGTTTAGGATTACCTTCCGGAACAATATATGCTGCCCACCTCAAACATGGAAACACCTGTTTCCTGGGTCCTTCTTCGTCAACAACGATATATTCCAGCGGCTGAAGATTGGCTCCTGAGGGCGCCAGCCTTGCGGAATTGACAATTTTTTTTAGTATTTCCCTCGAGACTGCTTCTGGCTTAAACTGGCGGATTGACCTCCTGGTAAGAATAGTCTTATAAAGGCTCATTTTTCCCTCAAGAATTTTATCATTTTTCCTTAGCCCCTGGCTAGAAAAATTGGGGAGTGTTCTCTTTTTTTAAATAAAAAGACCCGCTTCCAATTATAGGTCCTCGCTCTTTTTAGTCGTAGAATGATTCCTAAAATTTAATTTCTCTTCAAAGCTAGCCCTGGATTAGAATTGAACTTATTCTCTCTGCATACTCCCGGCTTGCTTTATCAGGAGTGATAAACTCAATCTGATCAGGTCTGCTTATTCCTAAACCTAACTCGACCGCTCTTTTAATCTGTTCCTGATCAAAGATTTTTCGCTCCATGATCTCTTTTTTTGATCCTAAATCCTTCAAGACAGCAATTCCTGCCGCATCTATGGCAATACGGTCCCCTCCTGCAAGAAAAACATTGGCTTCTTTTCTGGTTCCTCTTGAAGGGCCACCATCCACAAATGCCTCAATTCCATCAAGAACAATCAATTGAGGCTCATAGCCAAGGCTTATCTCTGCAATCATTTTTCTCATGTCTGGTGAAGAATGGAGCTCTCTCATTAGCCTCTTGGGTGTTAAACCTACAGCCAGCTTAAGGGATAAAGTAAAGACACCGCCGTATTGGTGCGTCTTCAGACAGCAGGTTGTAACAACATACTCGGATTCGACAACAGGCCGTGGTATATAAAATCCCTCTTTCCAGTGATTTCCTGGTGGATTAAAGTGAACCCAATCCTTTTCAGCCAATTCCTCAAAATTGATAATCTTAAAATCCAGTTCTTGAGCCAGTTTAAAAATCCCTTTGTCTTCCATGACTCTTTTAGTTTTTGGAGGACCACTCCTTTCCCCTACTGTGATCTCCGAAGCTCCGCGTGTTTTTATCTCCTTAATCAATGTACTCAAAGTGTTTTTATGAGTCGAACCAGGTGTAGGGTCAGCTGTATTAAAATTTGGCTTTAGCAAAACCTTTTTACCCTTAACAGAAGGGAACTTTAAAAGCTTTAAGACCTCTCGAACTCCCTCTTCTCTGCTTTGAGTTTTAAAAAGTGCGATTTTTGCTTTTGTCTTCGTTTCTTTTTTCCCCAAAGAAGCACTGCTTAATGTTGGCAAACTGGCTAATCCTATAACCGAACTTTTAAGAAATTCCCGGCGGTTCAATGTGGATATATTATTTCTACCCATGGTTCTCCTCCAGTACTTCTCTCTTATACTGATGTTATTATATCACGCTTATCTTGAGAAAGGATATTTATTCGTAGCTCCACAAATAAGGCAACTTACCTTTAGTTTATCTGACAAGGCTCTAATATCCGTTTATTTCTTATTTTTTTTCTATTTTTTCTTCTTCGGATAAGGAGGAATCTTCGGCAGCACTTTTTCTTTTGTCTTCAACTCTTCAAGGATAACTTCTATAGCTTTATTCAGTTGTTCATCAATTCCTGCATATTCTTTAGCCGGGTCATTATCAACATAAATATCCGGTTTAACACCCTTCCCTTCAATAATCCAATCCTTCTCATCAACTCCATATGTTGCAAATTCAGGCTTAAAGATATAACCACCGTCAATCAGTGGTAAAGAGCCTCGAATGCCCACAACTCCTCCCCAGGTACGCTTCCCGATCAGTTTTCCAAGCTTATGCTTTTTAAAACGATAGGGAAAGATATCTCCATCTGATGCAGAGAATTCATCCATCAAGCAGACTTTAGGCCCCATCAAAACAGCATCAGGATCAGGTCCAGGGATTGTATTCCGTGCCACACCTACCATTGTTATCTCCCGCCTCAACCGTTCTATTAGCATAGGAGATACATTCCCACCGCCATTACCGCGCACATCGATTATGAGAGCTTTTTTCTGAAGCTGGGGATAAAATTGCCTGACAAACTCATTTAAACCTTCAGCGCCCATATCCGGGACATGGATATACCCAACTTTTCCCTTTGTCGCCTTGTTAACCTTCTCCATATTACTTTGAACCCAGTTATAATAATAAAGGGACAGTTCATCTCTTACAGGGACAACTACAACTTCCCGGCTTCCTTTCTCTTCGGGCTTTGAATTCACACAAAGTCTCACCTGCTTCCCTACAGTATTAAGAAGAGCTTCATACATATCAGTCATAGTGTTTGTTGGTTTTCCATTAAGAGCAATAAGATAATCGCCTTCTTTTACGTTAATACCTATTTCGGTCAGCGGGGAACGGAGGGAACTCTTCCAGTTCTGACCTTTCAAGATTTTTGTGATTTTATAATAGTGAGATTTGGGATCTCTCTTAAACTGGGCACCAAGTTTTCCAATATTGATTCTTTCCACCCTGGGAACATCACCGCCACCCACATAAGTATGGCCAACATTTAATTCCCCTATCATTTCACCGATTACATAGGTTAAATCTGCCCGGTGGTTTACAGCCTCGGCTAGAGGTTTATAAAGCTTCTTCATTGCTTCCCAGTCCACACCGTGCATATTTGGAGCATAGAAGAAATATTTCATCTGCCTCCAGCACTCGTTAAAAATCTGGTTCCACTCCTCTTTTAGGTTAACTTTTGTTTCCATATTCTCTAAATTCAGCTTATCTTTAATCTCTACCGGAGCTTTTGGAAGGTTAATGATAGCGTATGTTCCCTGTTTAGAAACAAGCATCTTCTTTTGATCGTGTGAGATCTCATAACCATTTATATTTCCAAGATTTGTTTCCTTCTGCTCTTTCAGGTCATACATCTTTAAGGAAGACTTTCTTTCCAGGTTCCCTCTTGTCATGTAGTAGATTTTTTCACTAACAGAAGTGATATTCCCATAATTAGCCACTGCAATGGGTAAGCCAACTGTGCGGTCTTTAAGTCCATCCGTATCGACTTTTATTGGTTTTTCTTTTTTTTCTTCTTCTTCTTTACTTTCCTTTTTTACCTTTTCATCTGGTTTTTCCTCCTTCTTTTCGCTTTCTTTCTTTAAAGTAACCTCATCACTTTTTGGTTCAAAGGGAGACTTTACATCCTTTGTAAGAGTTACCAGGTAGATTCTTGCCATGGAGAGATAAGCATGATTCCACTCTGTACTGCTATAAATAGGACTGAAATCCCTATCTGATACAAAAAATAGATATTTTCCATCCGAACTAAAGGAAGCTGAATAGGATGAGTACCAGCCGTCTGTAACCTCATAGTTTTTTTTCGTTTTGTTGTTGTAAAGGTAGACTTTTGTCATAGCCACTGCCTCGGGTTTTGCATAGGCTATCCAGTTGCTGTCCGGAGACCAGACATAATTTCTTATTTCCCAGCGTGTTGCCTTAGTAACTTCTACAACCTTCTTTGTCTCAATATTTACATAATTGAGACGTAAAAGCTTATCGCCCCAGAGAATTTTTTTTGAATCCGGAGACCAATAAATCTGATATTTGTAAGTATCTGCTCCGGTTGTGATCTGCTGAGGTGTCCCTGAACCATCCTGTTTCATGATATAGATCTCATCCTCACCTGTGGAATCTGAAATATAGGCAATCCATTTCCCATCAGGAGACCATTTTGAGCTGCGTTCATGAATCCCAGAGGTATTTGTCAGGTTGCGGGTGTTTCCATGTTTGGCCGGAACAGTAAAAATTTCTCCACGTGCACCAAATAACGCCCGTTTTCCATCAGGTGAGATTTCATAATTTGTTATTCTTTCATTAACTTTTTTAATTCCGCCTCGGCTGGAAGGCATATCACTGGATACAATTACAGGGACTTTCTCAGTTTTTTCTTCTTCCAGGTCAAATCGGTAGATGAATCCGCCGTTTTCAAAAACAATAGCTTCTGGACCAAGGCTAGGAAACTTGATGTCGAACTCGGAAAAGTTTGTTAATTTCCTTGTCTCTTTTGATGTAAGGTCACAGACAAAAAGATTCATCTTTTCATTTTCATCTCGGTCTGAAAGGAAATATATTTTATTTCCGCTCCACATGGGAATAATGTCCTGGGCGGGATTATTGGTGATATTTTCTATCTTCTTTGAAACAAAATCATACACCCAGATATCATCAGCCATGCCGCCGCGGTAGCGCTTCCATGTTCTGAATTCACGAAAGATTCGATTATATGCCAACTTCTTATCATCAGGGGAAAATGAACAAAACCCTCCTCGTGGTAAAGGAATCTGCTCGGGGATTCCTCCATAAACAGAAGCCAAATACAACTGTCCGTTAAAAGAATTCCATTCGTGCATCCTGGAACGGAAAACAACATGCTTGTTATCATTTTTCCAGGTCATTACAATATTATTCGGTCCCATCCGATCAGAAACATCGTCACGGCCAAGGGTCGAAGTATAAGTTATTCTCTTCGGCATTCCTCCTTTACCTGGGATTATATAAACTTCGCGGTTTCCGTCATACTCGCCTGTAAAAGCCAAAAATTTTCCATCCGGGGAAAAACGGGGGAAAACCTCGAATCCTTTGTGGCTCGTAAGCTTCCGGGCTACTCCACCTGAAGAGGATACGGTATAAAGGTCACCAGCATAAGTGAATACAATCTGGTTTTTGTAAATAGCCGGGAAGCGAAGAACACGAGCTTCCTGCGAAGCATAAGAAATCACGGAAAACAACAATAAAATGCTCAATAAACTCATCCATATTCTTGTTTTCATTTTACCTCCTGATAATTGAATAGATGATTAAAATCGGAAAATTGAATATAGCATACAAGCTTACAATGAGACAAGAAAAACGGCTTGTCTCAGTTCTTCTTTACTCTTCCCTTCTCCTTTTTCGCTTTAGTCTCTATAAGCATTTTTTTTCTCTTTTTTTCTTCAAACCTTTCAATCGCATAGCGGAGAGTGGTTCGAGGAATAGCAGGTCCATGTTTTAACAGAAAATTCTCAAGTCTAATGTGATTAGATTTCCCTGCCTCCCTGAGAAGCCACCCATTGGCTTTCTGCACGAGGTCATCATCATCCGGGAAAAGTGATAAAGCAATCCTGTAAACCAAATCGAGCTGTTTCCCCTGTCTTGCCAGTTTTATAAAGGATACGGCTGCTGCCCGGCGCACCCATCTGTTTAATGAAGCAGGCCATTCCATTATTTTTTCTCTAAGTTCAGGGTATTTTATTAGCAATGTCTCCATGGCAACTGGACAGAGCATATCCACAGCAGCCCAGTTGTTGCAATAATTTGCGGAAAGCCATTCTTCAATTTTAAAAAAAAGCTCTTTTGGGAAATTTTTCCTGAATCTTATTAGAAGGAGAGTAGCTATACCTTTGGCTTCCATAAAGGGATTAGGAAGAAGTATCTCACATAGCTCAATAGCCTCATTCACACTCCAGTAAGGCTTAATTTTTTTATAAAGTTCTTTTGCCAGGTCATGCATAGGTTTGGCAGATAAACCGTATACTTTGACAGGTTCTTTAAAATATCTTTGCACCTGCTCTGCCTTCTCAGCATTAGCTTTTTCTTTAAAATAAGCCAGGGCAAACTTGGCTATTTGGGCAGGAGTTTTTTTGTCTTTTATTACGGCTGGATTCATATTTTCCTCTCTTTTAAAAAATTATTATTTCTTCAATAAAACAACTATTATATCCCATTTTTTTAAAAATGGGGACGGTTCTATTTTTCTGATTTTATAAATTTATTTGGATCTTCTTTCATTTGTGTGGGTAAAACACACGGGAATGGATGAAGCGACCTTTAAAAAAATAGAACCGTCCCCATTTTGAGTTCTTTTTAACTAATTGATTTTTCAGTCGGACGGAATTAAAATACTCCAAGACTATTAGAAAAGTGGATATATCATGACAAACAAGGTTACAAATAAACTCAACGCGATTTTTTATCCTAAATCCATTGCTATCATTGGCGCTTCAAGAAAACCTGGAAGCGTTGGGCAGTCGCTTCTCGCCAACCTTATCGACAGCCGCTTTCAGGGGATTGTCTATCCTGTTAATCCTCATGCAAAAGGAATTATTGGGATAAAATGCTACAACAGTTTGATGGACATTCCCGACGAAGTGGACCTTGCTGTCCTTATAGTCCCTTCAAAATTTGTCCATGATGCTTTAGAAGAGTGCGGAAAGAAGAATGTCAAAGGAGCCATAATTATCTCAGCTGGATTTAAGGAAATTGGCGGAAAAGGAATAGAACTGGAAGAAAAGGTCAAGCAGGTTATTCAAAAGCATGGAATTTCCTTGGTGGGCCCAAACTGTTTAGGTGTTATAAACACAGATCCAGCATCATCCATGAACGCAACATTTGGCACAAAAATGTCCAAAGAGGGAAACATTGCATTTATTTCCCAGAGCGGCGCACTCTGTGTGGCTGTACTTGATTATGCAAAAGAGGCAAATATCGGCTTTTCTAAATTTATCAGCATGGGCAACAAAGCTGGCTTGACTGAGAATGAACTTTTACTCTATCTAAAAAATGACCCAAAAACAGACGTCATCTTGATGTACCTTGAAGACCTTGTTAATGGAAGAGAATTCATGAAAATCGCACGCGAAACCACAAGCAGCTTCTCTTGTCCCAAGCCAATCATCGCCCTTAAAGCAGGGCGGACAATATTAGGAGCAAAAGCAGCTTCTTCTCATACCGGTTCGCTTGCTGGCTCGGATAGTGTCTATGACGCCATCTTCAGCCAGTGCGGTGTCATTAGGGGGGAGACTCTGGAAGAACTTTTTGATTATGTCAAAGCATTCTCCAGCCAGCCTTTGCCAGAGGGAAAAAATGTTGCCATCATCACAAATTCGGGAGGTCCGGGAATCCTAGCCACTGACTCATGTATCCGCCATGGATTAAATATTGCTCCTTTTAATCCCGGTACAGTTAAAACTCTAAAAACAGTACTACCTCCAACAGCAAGTTTGAATAATCCTGTGGATTTGATCGCAGAAGCACAGCATGAACACTACGAAGCGACTTTGCATGCAATATTGAAGGATAAAAACGTTCATTCCACCATAATTATCCTAACTCCCACTGCATTCACTGATGTGGAAAAAATCTCTAAAACAATTGTCAGGAAAGCTAAGGAATTCAAAAAACCTGTTTTGTGCTGCCTCTTAGGAGTTTACGACGTCTCCGTTGGAATCGAGATCCTGGAAGAAAACGGTATCCCTGATTACAGGTTTCCCGAATCTGCAGCCAGGGCTCTATCCGAAATGGCCTGGTATACCGAGTGGCTTAAACGGCCTCAAACCGGAATTAAAAAATTCAGCGTAAATAAAGCTAAGGCCAGGAAAATTATAGATTCTGTAAAAAAAGAAGGGCGCCATTTCCTGCTGGAAGAAGAATCTTACGAAGTTCTTAGAGCCTATCACTTCCCTGTGATTAAATCTTTACTTGCAGAAAATGAAAATCAGGCAGAAGAAGCAGCCCAAAAAATTGGTTTTCCTGTTGTGTTAAAAATCGCTTCCCCTGATGTCCTTCATAAATTTGACTTCGGCGGAGTTAAGCTTAACCTTAGGAATAAAAACGAAGTCCGAAAAGCCTATCAGGAAATCCTTAAAAACGTCCTGGCCAAAAAACCTGAGGCAAAAATTACAGGTATGCTTGTAGAAGAAATGGCATCCCCGGGAAAAGAAATCATTCTGGGAATGAACAGAGATCCTCAGTTTGGACCCATTCTAATGTTTGGTCTGGGAGGGATCTATGTTGAGGCCCTGGAGGATGTGACATTCAGGCTGGCTCCTATACGTGAACTTACAGCTACCAAAATGATCACAAGTACAAAAACTTATAAAATCCTGGAAGGTTTCAGAGGGGAACCCGCTTATGACATAAAGGTTATAGCTGAGTGTTTAAAAAGGCTCTCTCAACTCGTTACAGACTTTGAAGACATCAAAGAGCTGGATATTAACCCACTATTTGTTTATGAAAAAGGAAAAGGCTGTACTATTGTTGATGCAAGGATTATCCTTGGATCCGAATAGCCTCTAAGGTTAAACAAATCTCAAATATCTTTTTAATTTATCATGGAGCAAGTTATAAAAGCCAAGCAGAGTCTATCCAATATGGTTCAAAAAATTTGCCGGTGTTATAATAAAGAGAATTATGGTTCTATTTAAAAAAAAGAGGAAAAAAAGAGTTTTAGTGATCGGTCTTGATGGCGTTCCCCACTCTCTCCTTCTGGACCTTGCCCAAAAAGGGGTCATGGCATCAACTTCAAGGCTTATCGATTCAGGACACCTTCACCGTATGAAAGCAAGCCTTCCGGAAATATCTGCTGTAAGCTGGACAAATTTTATGACTGGAGCAAATCCCGGCTCACACGGTATTTTTGGCTTTACAGACTTCAAAAAAGACTCATACGAACTTCGTTTTCCGAATTTTCTCGATTTAAAAAAAGAAACTTTCTGGGATAAGCTGGGAGAGTTTAGAAAAAAATGTATCATCATTAATCAGCCTTCCACATACCCGGCCCGCCAAATTTATGGAACCCTAATTTCAGGTTTTGTAGCAATTGAACTTTCTAAAGCTGTCTACCCTCTTTCCTGCCTGGCTCCCTTGGAAAAAATGAGATACCAGATCGACATAAATACGCACAAATCAAGGGAAAACGAAGAATTCCTGTGGAAAGAACTTGCTAAAACTCTGAACACGCGTCAGAAGGCTCTGGACCTATTCTGGCTGGAAGACTGGGATTATTTTGAATTTGTATTCACCGGAACTGACAGACTACATCACTTTCTCTGGGATGCCTACAAAAACGAAAAACACCTTTATCACCAGAACTTCCTTGACTACTACAAACAAATCGACGAGTTAATCAATAAAATCGTGGTGTCTTTCCGGAAGCTATCAAATGAAGAAAATGGCCTCTATCTTCTTTCAGACCACGGATTTACAGGGATCGAACAAGAAATCTATCTTAACGTTTGGCTCGAGAAAGAAGGCTATCTGGGATTTACCAGTCCATCACCCGAAAGTCTAACCGAGATCTTACCCTCATCCAGAGCATTTACTATGGAGCCCAACCGTATCTACTTGAACTTGAAAGAAAAATTCCCTCAAGGCTGTGTTGAACAATCGGAAGTAAAGGCTTTAAAGGAAGAAATCAGCAATAAACTAAGAAGACTGGAATATAATGGGAAAAAAGTTGTCCGGCAGGTCTTTGATGCTGAAGAAATTTATTCCGGTCCTTTTACTTCTAAAGGCCCGGATTTAATCGTTCTCTCCGAGTACGGATTTGATATAAAAGGTTCGGTCAAGAAAAAGCAGGTTTTCGGCCGTTCAAACCTGCAGGGAATGCACACATGGGATGATGCATTTTTCTGGGCAAAAGAAGAACAATCACAGGACCTTTTCATCTCTGATCTAGCAGAGATAATCCTGAACAATTTTATTTAAACGTTATGAAACATTTTGTTAAAACTCACAAATTTACAATTCTTGTTCTTCTACTTCTTGCTCTTACTCTCCCGCTCCAGGCTTATGTAGGTCCGGGAGCAGGCTTTGCCTTTCTTTCTTCTTTTCTTATCCTTTTACTCACTCTTTTTCTGGCTTTGTTTTCATTTCTTTCCTGGCCCTTTCGTTTCCTTTTCCGGGTTATAAAAGGACAGAGGGCTTATAAGAAAAGCAGCATTAACAAACTGGTCATCATCGGCCTGGACGGAATGGACCCTGCTCTAGCCGAGAAATACATGTCAGAAGGAAAACTTCCAAATCTAAAAAAAATAAAAAATATAGGAGCTTATGCCAGGCTTCAAACCACAACCCCGGCTATTTCCCCTGTCGCCTGGTCCTCTTTTATGACGGGTTCAAATCCTTCAAAACACAACATCTTTGATTTTCTCAGCCGGGACCCCAAGACTTATCTTCCCGGCCTCTCCTCTGCCCGCATCGGAAAGCCAAGAAAAATTCTTTCTATAGGAAAATACAATATTCCGCTCTCAAAACCCGAAGTCAAAGGAATGCGCAAAAGTATACCTTTCTGGAAAATTCTTGGCGAAAAGGGCGTGTTTTGCACTATTCTGAGAGTACCTTTAACTTTTCCTCCTGAAAAATTCTCAGGACATCTTCTTTCCGGAATGTGTGCTCCGGACTTAAAAGGAAGCCAGGGAACCTTTTTCTTTTACACAACCGATAAAGAGAAAATTAGAAAGAGAGAAAGTGGAATAATTATTCCTCTGAACAAAAATGGCAATACAATAAAAACCTATATATCGGGCCCGGAAAATACCCTCCTAAAAAAAGAGGAGGAGATCAGGCTCCCTCTTATTATAACCGTCGATAAGGAAAAAGAGGAAGCTCTCCTGGAAGTCTCCGGCCAAAAAATAGTGATGAAAAAAGAGACTTTCTCAGACTGGATCAAACTTACATTCAGACCAGGCCTGGGAATAAAAATTAAAGCGATCTGTCGTTTTTATGTTTCTCAAACCCACCCCCATTTTGAGATGTACTGTACACCGCTAAATATAGATCCGGAAAAACCTGCTCTTCCCATTTCAAATCCATTTTACTATTCTGTCTATTTAGCAAAGCTCCTGGGAAGTTTTATAACACTAGGAGAAGCAAACGATACCTGGGCGCTCAACGAAGGAGTGCTCAGCGAAAAAGCCTTTCTGGAAATGACTTATTCAAACCACAAAGAATGGGAAAATATGCTCTTTAATGCCATAAATAAAACAAAAAAGGGCTTAATTACCTGTGTGTTTGAAACAACAGACAGTATCCAGCACATGTTCTGGCGGTATCTTGATAAAGCTAATCCTTCGCTGGAAAAAAACCATACAAAAATGGGCGTCAAAGTTATCGAAGAACTCTATCAAAAAATGGATGAACTTGTAGGAAGGGTCCTCGAAAAATTAGAAAAGAAATCTGACCTGATGATTATGTCGGACCATGGATTTAAATCCTTCCGCAGGGGCATAAACATCAACTCCTGGTTTTATCTGAATGGTTATCTATCCCTCAAGGAAGGAAAAAAAGACAGCGATGAATGGTTTAAGGATGTCGACTGGGAAAGAACCAAGGCATACGCACTGGGCCTTGGAGGAGTCTACATAAACCAGAAAGGAAGGGAAGCAAAGGGAACGGTTCAAGCCGGCGAAAAAACAGAAGCTTTAAAAAAAGAACTTATAAACAAACTAACTGGCCTAAAAGATGAAGAAAGGGACACAGTGGCCATCAATAAAGTTTTTGACCGTGACGAACTTCCGTCCGGTCCTTACATAAATAACTGCCCTGACCTTATAATCGGATACAACAAGGGATACAGGATTTCCTGGGATTCAGTTACAGGAAAAGTTAACGGAATTGTGTTTGAAGACAACATCAAAGCCTGGAGCGGAGATCACTGTATCGATCCTGAAGTTGTTCCAGGGATATTTTTCTGCACCAAAAAAATTAACACAACAAGTCCTTCTATAATAGATATTGCACCTACAGTACTCGAATTATTCGGGCTCCAGGTGCCATATCACATGGATGGCCGCTCATTATTGGATGGCCAGAATCTTCCCTCAGATCAGAATAAAAAGGAAAAAGGGAAAAAGAAATGAAACCGATAAAACGAAGAGAATTTATTAAATTAGGGTTAGCCTCAGGCTCACTTCTGGCTTTAGGAAGCAGCTCCGACCTTGTTACTAAAGTAACTGGAAAAAGGGAAACTCATAAAAAACTAATTATCCTGGGGCTTGACGGCATGGACCCCCATCTTCTCCAGATTTGGATGAAAGAAGGAAAACTTCCTCATTTTAAACGTTTGTGGAACCAGGGTAGTTTCCTGCCACTCAGGTCAAGCATTCCAGCTCAGAGCCCTGTCGCATGGTCAAATTTTATAACCGGAACAGACCCGGGTGGCCACGCCATCTTTGACTTTATCCACAGGGATCCAGAACGTTACTTTCCTGTATTTTCCGCATCTGAAACAAGCGAAGCTACAAAAACAATCTCCTTCGGAAATCTTGTTCTCCCCCTTTCAGGCGGAGATGTTAAAAATCTTCTCAAGGGAAAAGCTTTCTGGCAAATACTTGAAGATTATGACATCCCAGCCACAATTTTTAAAATGCCCTCCAATTACCCTCCTGTCCCGACAAAACAGAGAACCCTTTCCGGGATGGGAACGCCTGACATACTCGGAACCTATGGCACATGCAACTACTACACATCTGAATTTACGGAAATTAAAGAAGATATTGGTGGAGCAAATATCCACGAAGTCTATGTGATGGATAATCAAGTGGAATCAAAACTTCCTGGACCGGTCAACTCTTTCAAAAAAGACAGACCGGATTCCTACATAAACTTTAAAGTTTTTATCGATCCAGTAAATCCTGTGGCCAAAATAGTGATCCAGGACCAAGAATTTATCCTTCAGGAAGGCGAATGGAGCAACTGGAAAAAAGTCCGCTTCAACATGATTCCAACCCGGAGTGTAAACGGCATCTGCAATTTTTTCCTCAAACAGGTCCGTCCTGAATTCAAGCTGTATGTCTCGCCTGTTAACATAGATCCTGCAAATGCTTGCCTGCCAATTTCCACTCCAAAAAATTACTCAGAAGAACTGGTAGAAAAATTCGGGTCATTTTACACAAAAGGCCTTCCTGCTGATTTTAAGGCGCTCGATCACGGCATCCTGGATGATGGGGAATTTCTCGACCAGGACGATATAGTTTTGAGAGAAAGAATAAAGATGTTTGACTATGAACTGGAGCGATTTGATTCCGGGATTCTTTTTTACTACCTTTCCAGCACTGACCAGCGGCAGCATATGTTCTGGCGTTTTATCGATAAAAAATGTCCATCCTATGACGCTAAACTTGCCCCGAAATACGGAAACGCTATAGAAAACATTTATATTGAGGCGGACAAACTACTAGCCAAGGCCATGGAAAAGGCGGACAAAGATACAATCTTGATAGTTATGTCTGACCATGGTTTTACATCATTTCGCCGCCAATTTAATCTTAATACATGGCTCAAAGAAAGCGGGTACCATTCTCTTATCAATAAATGGAAACAGGGTGAAAACATTGTTTTTACAAACACCAACTGGTCAAAGACAAAAGCCTATGCTCTGGGCTTAAACAGCCTTTACATAAACCAAAAGGATAGAGAAGCCGAGGGTATTGTTAAACCAGGAGCAGAAAAAGAAACCCTTGTTCGCGAAATCGCACAGAAGCTGGAAAACTTCAAAGATCCCGATACAGGTGAAAGACCTGTCTTAAGGGCATATGTTACTAAAGATGTCTTTCACGGTCCTTACATAAATAAAGCTCCGGAAATCATTGTTGGCTATAACTCCGGGTACCGCGGTTCCTGGGGTACACCTCTCGGCAGAATCCCCAAAAAGATCGTTGAAGATAATACAGAAAAATGGAGCGGCGACCACTGTGTGTCTCCAGAAGTAACTCCTGGAATTTTCCTCTCCAACCAAAGCGCCAAGATCAAGTCCCCTGCTCTTTACGATGTAACAGCCACAATCTTTAAGGTTTTTAGAATAAATCAACCCGAAGGGATCAGGGGAAAACCCATATTTTAAATCGAGGAGAATTTTTATGGGAAAAGCCAAGATAAAACTGGAAAAAGATTTAATGGACAAAGTAAAAAAATTCGCAAAAATAGCCGGTTATTCTTCTCCAGAAGAATTCATCACTCACTGCCTCGAGAAAGAGATAATTAAGCTTGAAGAATCCGATTCTGAAGATGAAATTAAAAAAAAGCTTAAAGGATTAGGATACATTTCATGAGGAGCCAGATACTTTACCTCAGGGGATATGACTTGAATTGTCCCTGCGAGCCTGCCTGTGAGGGCACTCGTTACCAGACATCTAAAAGAAGTGTTACAATTTTGACAGTTTTTTCGGCAATAATATAGGCGAAACAAAAAAACGATGTGGCTATTTAATTCTATATTTGGCAGGCTCTTTGAATTTATCTTTTTCCCTTTTATTAATATGAGCCCCTGGATCGGCATGATTTTTATTTCTTTTCTAACAGCACTTCTGATGCTTTTTATTTTCCGTTTCACCTCAAACCAGCAAGGCATAAGACAGGTCAAGAAAAAAATAATAGCTCATCTACTCGAGCTCCGCTTATTTAAAGACAGCTTAAGCATTACCCTCAAAGCACAAGGAAACATCCTCCGTTATAACCTGAAATATATCGGTTATTCTGCTAAGCCCATGCTTGTTTTGATCATCCCTATTTTCCTGATTCTCGTCCAGCTCAACCTATGGTTTGGCTATCAGGATTTAGCTCCCGGTCAAAAAGCCATACTGAAGGTTAAAATGGAAGAAGGCCACGATCTCTTCGATATAAATATTGCTATTGAACCCTCTTCAGCCCTAAATATCGAAACCTCTCCGCTCAGGATTGAAGAAGAAAGAGAGATAAACTGGCGTTTCCTGGTAAAAGAAAAAGGAGTCCATGATATAACTTTTATAATCAATGGCCAGAGATTCACAAAAAAAATAGCCGCCGCCCAGAATCCGCTCAGCAAAATCTCGCAGTCAAGGGTACAACGTAATTTTATAGACGAATTATTCAATCCAGGAGAGGCTCCCCTGCCCGGAGATATACCGTTAAAGACCATAGAAGTCACTTATCCACCCCAAAGAATGAACCTCCTCGGATGGCACATCCACTGGCTTATTGTTTATTTTGCTCTCTCAATAATCTTCGGATTCTCATTTAAGGGCATTTTTAAAGTCGAAATCTAAACATCCCTTAATTTTCTTTCTCAATATTAGAACATGTCCAAAAGTGACTGGATAAAAAGATATGATATTTATTTTTATTTTTGACCTTAAAATATTCTTGTGCTATAAGTTGTCTTTCGGGAAATCGGAAAGATACGTCTGCATGGAAAAGAGATTCACAGAAAAAACAGGAAATCAATATAAATTACTCACCAATAGACTTCTTTCCATCAAAATAAATTCTGAATAATTCAAAGGAGGAATAATGAGAAAAAATAATTTAAGTCGTTTGGTATGGATCGCAACCATAATTTGTCTTTTTCTTGCCAGTAACTCTTTAATCTTTTCACAGGAAACCATTACAACAAAAGACCTTAATCGATTCACCTGGCGTCATATTGGCCCATGGACGTTTTCAGGGAGGATAACATCTTTTGCAGTGCCTCGAGGGCAGAGTCAAACCTATTACGCCGCCACAGCAAGCGGCGGCATCTGGAAAACTGAGGATGGCGGGATTCATTTTGAGCCGATTTTTGACAAATACGGAAATATGAGCATGGGAGATCTTGCTGTAGCCCCTTCGGACCCCAACATTATTTACGCCGGTACAGGAGAGCCGCTGCATGCACGTTCCAGTGCCCACGGAAACGGCATGTGGAAATCCACAGATGGTGGAAAAAAATGGATCCACATTGGTCTGGAACAGAGTTATTTTATTCCAAAAGTTGCAATTGACTATAAAAATCCGGATATCGTCTATGTGGCAGCCGAAGGAAAACTCTATGATAACAAGATGGATTGCCAGCGTGGATTATACAAGACTGTGGATGGAGGAAAGACCTGGACAAAAGTTCTTGATCTAAAGGACAGAGGCATTGGGGATTTTGTAATTGATCCTACAAATTCAGATATTGTCCTTGCTGTAGCCTACAAAACATACAGAAGAACATGGACCTTTATGGACCGACAGGAAGGGAATCATGTTTATAAAACCACGGACGGCGGAAAAACCTGGAAAAAGCTGACAAACGGACTTCCTTTGGATATTAAGACCGGATGGAATGGAATCTCCATCTACGAGAGGAATCCGAACATTATATATATACGTATGGATGAGGAGACTAACCTGGGCTTAAATGAAAGAGAAGGGCAGTCTCTTTTCAGAAGAGGGAGAATTTTTAAAGACGGTTATTATTTTAACAAATTTAAAAATTTCAAAATCCACCCTGATATTAAAAAACTGGTGGAGTTTGAATCCATTAAATTTAAAGATGAAAATGAGCTTGTTGAGAAGTTAAACGAACTGATTAAGGACATGGAATTCCAAAAGAAAATTCAAATTGACCTAAAAGCTTTTAATAAAAAAGCCAGGCAGGTTTACAGGAAAAATGACAAAATTTTACAAAGCATAGATGAAATCGAAAAAACATTAAAAAGAGAAGAGGGTCATAAAAAACTCATCAAAGAGATCAACGGATTTGTACTCTTTTTACTTTTTGCAGATTCTGAGGGAATCGAGATCAAAGATGATGTTTTTTCTGTGACAGACATAAACAAAGTCCAAGTCCATACTGATTTAAAGTCACTTTTAAAATTTGATCCTGAAAAAATAAAAGATGAAAAAGTTCTCGCCGAAAAAGCCAATGATCTGGTCAAGGAAACAGGGTTGATCGAAAAACTTGGTATAAACCTCAAAAATTTAAATGACAAAGCCAATAAAGCTTACAAAGACAGAGAAGACCTGAAATCCAGATTCAAAGAATTCACAAAAAATATAAAGGAATACGAAGAGACAAAGGGACTGTCTCAAGTTTTAAACAGGTACATCCTCCAGATCATTTATGCGGATGCTTTGAGTATAATGGAACCGGTTAAAAAATCAGGAGTTATTTACCGCACAGAAGACCAGGGAGAATCCTGGACCAAAATGACAGAATACAAGCTCGTTGGAGGAAGCTCGGTTGTCAACCAGATAGAGGCTGGCTATGCGGGAAGGATATACGTTGATCCCAACAACGACAAAGTTCTTTATGCTGTTGAGGTTGTTGTGAAGGTTTCCAAAGATGGAGGAAAAATATTCAAAAACGCGCCATGGACATCGGGATTCCATAAGTGCCACGTTGATACACGAGGCATGTGGATAGATCCGCTTAATTCAAAACATATTCTTAATGGAAATGACGGTGGAGTCAACGAGACCTGGGATGGAGGAAAACACTGGTCCCAAAAAGACACAATCAGCGCCCAGCAGTTCTACGACATATCGGTCGACAATGAAATGCCATACAATGTTATGGGAGGAACTCAGGACAACGGCTGCTGGATAGGTCCATCCCAAAATAGAAACCAGTATGGCGTCTTTCCTGCTGACTGGACATATCTTCCTTCCGGGGATGGCTACTATGTGCTGAGGGATTGGTGGAATCCAGAATATATCTATTTTGAGAGCCAGTTCGGCCGCTCAAATCGAATGAACTTCAAGACAGGGGAAACCATCAGTCTTTCAAAGAGGAATACTGCTGAAGAAAGGGCTGAAGGGAAAGCTTCACAAAGGTATCAATGGGATTCCCCTATTGTTCTTTCTCCCCACAATCCTGGAACTGTTTATGTTTGTTCCCAGCATGTGCACCGGTCAAGAAGCAGGGGGGATAGAGGAACCTTTGAAACAATAAGCCCTGATCTCTCCAAGAACAACAAAGAGAGGATAGAGCTTTCTAAAGAGACAAATCTCCAGTATGCCACTATTTATACTTTTGCAGAATCGCCAAAAAAGCCCGGAGTCTATTGGGCAGGAACCGACGATGGAAACCTGCAGTTAAGCACTGACGAGGGTAACACATGGCAGAATATCACATTAAGGTTTTATGATAAGAATGGAAAACCAAAAAAGAATATAAAAGGAGCCAGGATACCTTACGATCACTGGGTAACCAAAGTTGAACCCTCTGCTCATGACCTAGAAACCTGCTATGTCACTTATTCCGGATACAGAACCCATAGTGAGGATAACTCTTACATATATGTTACTCATGATATGGGAAAAACATGGGAAGACTTGAGTCAGGGAATGATGAACCCGGCCAGGGATATTGAAGAAGACCCTGATAATCCTGATGTCCTGTACTTAGCCACCGACTACGGCATATTTGTCACTATAGACAAAGGGAAAAACTGGATAGAGATGTCCTCATCTGCGCCTGATGTTATGATTTTGGACCTTGACATCCAGAAAAGAGAACGTGACCTTGCCATCGGCACTTACGGAAGAGGGATATACATAACAGACATATTCCCCTTTAAAGAATTTAAAAAAGAAATTTTGGAGAATGAATCCTATCTCTTTGATATCCAGAGAACAATCAAATGGAACATGATGGATAGAAGAGGCCCGAGGTATGGCGAATTTGCACGAGTGAATAATCCTCCGGTTGGCTCTTCGATCTACTACTATCTCAAGAATCCCGCTAAATCCGTCAGCATTGTGATAAAAGACCTTGAAGGAAACGAGATCCAAAAAATAAATGGAAAGCCGGGAAAAGGGATTCAAAGGGTTTTCTGGGACTTAAGGAAAAGGTCAGAGCCAAGAGAGGATCAACAACCTCGCCAGAGAATGGCTGCTACCGTGGAGCCGGGATTATATAAAGTCGCTCTTATCGTTGATGGAAAAGAAGTTATGTCAAAAAAACTGGAGGTCGTCCAGGATCCTATTTTATAAAACAAAAAGGCGTTTCCAAGTTATAAGAATTAACGCTAGTAATTCATAAACTGACAAATTTTAATTATAAGAACAATACCTAAGGGAATGCCCCCCGACTATTTTTCTCCGATTTTATTGAACCAGGTTATCTCTTGAAGTGCCTTCCTTTTCCTATCTCTTGAGGGTTTTTTCTCATAGTACCCAACAGCCATTAGAGAGACAATTTTATATTTACGCGGAATCTTTAAAAATTTCCTGGCCTTACGGGGATTGAACCATCCAATCCAGCATGTGCCCAGACCAAGCTCTTCGGCTTGAAGAACAATATGCTCTCCTGCAATTCCTATGTCGATATAATAATAGCTGATATTCTGGATTTGCTTCCCTATCCTGTTTGCAATGATATCTAGCCGCGCAAGGATTAAGATAAGCATCGGGGCTTTAACAGCAAATTTTGAGATGGAATATATCCCTGAAAAAACCTCTTTCGCAAACTTCGTCCTCAGATCTGGCTCATCAAGAATTAAAAATCTCCAGGGCTGAACATTATCAGCCGATGGGGCCAGGCGCGCCGCTTCTATGCAGGTCAGGACCTTCTCCCTTTCAACAGGTTTATCCAGATAGCGGCGAATACTTCTCCGGCTCCTGACAAGCTGTAAAAAAGAGAGTCTCCCTTCCTGTTTTTTCTCTTTCATCTTTGTTTATGTCTCCAGATATTTTTTTCAACCCTTTACTTTCACAATCATGGCATGTCATACGATTAGAATCAAATATTTTATATTAGCCTTTCCTTATAAAGTTATCAATATGAAATAATTTTTGGAATTTGTATTGCGAAAAAAAATCATCTTTAATAATATGAAACAAATATTTGTTAAGGAGACCAGATTGTTAAAGAAAATATTAGCTTTAAGCTTCCTTTTTTTCCTTTTACTTGGCCTTCTCTGTACTTCTGCTCAAGAACCACTCTGTAAACAGATTGCCAATTACACAATGAGTGTGACGCTGGACACAAAAAAGAATTTAATAAAAGCCTCTGAAATTCTCTCCTGGACGAATGATTCTGAAAATTCTATCGACGAACTCTGGTTCCATCTCTACTGGAACGCATTCCAGAACAACATGAGCACTTTTCTCACTGAAGCTTCCCGGAGAGGAAGAAGAGTGACTGGGTTCACTAAAGACGACTGGGGATACTGCCAGGTGAATTCAATAAAGATCATCAATAATCCTTATTTTGAGGCTTACGACTTATTCCCGGACATGGAATTCGACCAACCTGATGATGAGAATCTTTATGACCAGACTGTCTTTTCAGCGAGGCTTCCCCATTCCCTGGAACCCGGTCAGACAATTTTGCTCAATATTGAATTTGAGTCAAAAGTCCCGCGCCCCATAGCCAGAACAGGAGTATACAAGGACTATTATTTCATCGCCCAGTGGTTTCCAAAGATCGGTGTTTTTATTGAAGGCAAATGGAACTGCCATCAGTACCATGCTTCAAGCGAATATTTTGCAGATTACGGAACCTACGATGTAAAGATTACTCTCCCTTCTTCTTTTATTGTTGGAGCAACAGGAGAGCATAGAGAAAAAATAAACAATGAAGACGGAACCACAACTCACCATTTCTACCAGCACAGCGTTCATGATTTTGCCTGGACAGCCAGCCCACATTTTCTGCCCCCATACATAGAAGATTATGAGTTTGCTCCTGGTAAGAGCACCCAAATCACTCTCCTCCTCCAGCCCCAGCATAAAAAACTTAAGGACCGGTATATGAATGCAGTCAAAAACGCAATCAAGTACTGCAGTCTTTTTTACGGCGATTATCCTTACACAACTTCTACCTGTGTGGACCCAGCCTACAACAGTGGTTCAGGAGGAATGGAGTATCCCACATTTTTCACCGGAGGCGCTTACTTTCTCACTCGGAAAGGAATTTCTAGCCCCGAAGGAGTAACAATTCATGAGTTTGGACATGGCTATTTTTACGGCCTTGTGGGCAGCAACGAGTTTGAAAATCCATGGATGGATGAGGGCTTCACATCTTTTCTTGATACAGAGGTTTATTACGCAGCTTACGGAGAGCCGCTTTACAACATGAGTTATTTTGGAATTCCAGTAACCTTCAAAGATGTAAGAATTCCCATCGAATCAGACGGAATCTCAAGACACCGCCAGACCTACAATATGGACATCATGCAGCGCTTTTCCTGGGAATTTTTAGAAGGAGGAAGTTATGGTGCTAATTCTTATTCTAAAGCCGAGCTCACATTAAGAACTCTTAAAAGGTTTATGGGAAAAGAGCTTTTCTCAAAAATGATTAAAGCTTATTCGTTACGATTCTGGTTCAAACATCCACGCCCCGAGGACTTTTATGCTGTTGTCTCAGAATTTGCCGGCCAGGATATGAGCTGGTTCCTGGATCAATTCATTTATGGTTCAGGGAAGCTTGACTATTCTATAGATAGAATTACCAGCAACAAGGAAAGACAACCCATAGGATTGTTTAACGGAATATATAAAGAAAGAGAAAGAAAAAAAGAGAAAACAAAAGATAGTGTTTACCGGTCAGAGGTCACTGTGCGCCGGTTAGGTGAAGCTAAAGTCCCTGTTGATGTTCTTGTAGTTTTTGAAGACGGCCAAGAAATAAGAGAAGTATGGGATGGTTTGTACAGATGGAAGAAATATATCTACCATAGACCTTCAAAAATTAAAAAAGCAGTCGTTGACCCGGAATTCAAACTGGTCCTGGATATCAACCGGACCAACAACAGTAAAAAAATGAAGCCTAACAGGCTTGCACCTCTAAAATGGGTATCAAACTGGCTTGGCTGGCTTCAACACACCCTTGAATTCTTCACCATTTTTGGTGGCTGATAAAGACAAGGAGGATAACAATGAAAATTATCATAAATTTTTTCAAAGGATTAAAAACCACTGGCAAGACCACTCGAATGGTCCTCTTTCTGTTTATAATAAACCTGCTCTTTTCCATGCTTCTTGCCATCCCAATGTATAATTCTCTAAAAAACTCATTTGGCCACAGCGAGGTAGGAGAAAAAATGGCTGAAGGTTTTGATTACCTCTGGTGGCAAGAATTCAGGGATGAAGCTCAAGGACTTGAGACAACCTTCACTCCCTCCATAATCGGGAAGGGTGCTGTCCTCAACAACCTTGTCGATCTCATCCAGTTGAGAATTTTTGATTCCCCTCCCATTATTATCATTTTTGTATTTTTCTACATTACTCTTCACACCTTCCTTGCCGGAGGAATCCTATCAACTTTTTACCAGGATAATCCAAAATTCACTATGAAAGGATTCGCTAAAGGAGCCGGCTCCTATTTCTTCCGTTTTTTTATTCTTATGCTGATTTCCTGGGTAATGCTCTTTACAATTACTGCTGTCCTTGGGAGCGTATTCTCCCCGATCTTAGATAAAGCTTTTGATAATTCTCAAACAGAAGTGACACCTTTTTACCTTGTCCTTCTTTTTAGCGGTATAATCTTTTTTATTTTTCTCTTTTTCCAGATGCTCTTTGATTATGCCCGCATTAAAATCGTACTTGAAGAAAGGCGCAATGTTCTGATTTTTATCCCGGAAGCCTTCAGCTTTGTTTTTAAGTTTCCCTTCTCTACTCTGGGATTGTACTTTCTGATTTTTCTTATCAGTATCGTGGCAACTCTTGTTTATATTCTGCTTAAAGACTTCATTCCCCAATCAAGTTATCTGGGAGTGTCACTGGCTTTTTTTCTCCAGCAGGTGTTTATTTTTTCTGTCATATGGCTTCGATGCTGTCTCTACTCCAGCCAGATGAATCTTTATCGATACCTGAGATAGAATAAAACTCATAATTATCGATTCTTTTATTGGAGAATGGCGATAAAAATCTGAGTGAGAGCCGAGCTGTTTCCTAAAATCTCTTTAAATCACAAATTTGAAATACTCACAAAAAAAGAATTTGCGCAATTAATGTTTTTTTTGATATAGTCCTAAGGTTCTTTAGCCCCTAATAGGAATTACTCATTAAATAAAGGAGGAAAAACTATGAAAAAATTAACTGTTTTTGTAATTGTTTTTATCTTCGCCCTATTCACTTTTATTTCCTGCGAGATGACGTCCACTGGTCCAGGTGCTGGAAAGGCTAAAGCTGATAACATGCTCCGTCTACTCCCCAAAGACGCACTTGCCATATTTTTTATCAACTTTAACAAAGCAATAAATCTTGAAATTGTAGACAACCTTATCAAAAAAAATATAGATAGCGAGTTTTTCAAGGAACTTACAGATTACCAAGAATTCATAAACAAAACAGGAATTGACCTGCAGAAGGATGTTTATTTCATCGCTGGCGCTATAACAGGCGAACTGGAAAAAGATAAACAAGAAGGAGTCGGCATCATTAACCTCAAATACGAGAAAGACTCTTTGCTCGCATTTATTAAAGAAACATCAGAAGGAGACACAGAGTTTACAGAAGAAGACTACAATGAATTTACTATTTACAATTATAAAGAAAAAGATGAGGAAGGAAGTTTTGTATTCCTCAACGACTCAAACATTGTCATAGGGAATAAGGAAAATGTCAAATCTGTGATCAATGTCTCTCAAAAAAAAGAAGAGGGTATTTTAAAAGACGAAGCATTTTCTGCCCTGTTTGCAAAAACCAATAAAAAAGCCCTGTTCTGGATAGGTGCTGTTATTCCCCCCAAAGCCATGAGTGAGATCAAAGGGGAAGCCCAAATGCTCAGTATGTTTGAAAGTGTAAATGCTGTTTCCATATACTTTGACTACCAAAACGCTAACGTCAATACTGAAATAAAACTCATGAGCAGCGATGAGGTCAAAAACCAGGAGATGGCAGATTCCTTAAACCAATTTAAAGCCATGGGCGCTATGATTCAAGTCCAGGATCTAAACATGGCAGAACTATTGGACAAGATCGAGATCACATCAGGACCTGATCATGTAAAAATCTATGCAAGCATTCCTGAAGAGCTTCCTAAAACCCTTATTGAAAAGTTAACAACCGGAAAACCAGAGGAAGACAAAGAAAAAATTAAATAATCAAAGATAATTTTATTTAACCTGGATTATTCACGAGTCGAGGTTGCCGTAGATGCAAGGCGTAAAAGATGAAGCTGTGGTTCTCCACCGCAAATCCTTTGCAACGAAGCAGACGTCGTTGCGAGGAGCGAAGCGACGCGGCAATCTCACAATATCAGCTCGCTCGGAGAGTAAAAAATGCCGATTATTGATATACATGAATTTAAAAACAGAGTGATGTCCTAGAACTGGTGAAAAATCATGCTAACGAATTGACATCATTGAAAATGAATGATGGCATCGGCAGTTTTTATGAATAATTCAGGGAATATATTTCTGTTTATCTACCACTAATCTTCAAAAATATAATCTTTCAGAGAAAAAAACAGGCAGGCTAAACCAAGAAAAATGCCTGTGATAAGAAAAAGCATAAAGACCGCGGCGACCGGAGTACTGGGTTCCAACTTGAACATCAAAAAGGAAAACCTCCCTGTTTTTGGAACCGGAAGCAGTGACTTGAGATAATGAACAATGGAAAAGCGCTGAGTTGAACCGGGAAAATACTGGATTACATTTTCCCAGCCAAAGCCAAAAACAAATCCGAACAAAATCGATTTTTTTAAAAAAGTTCCGACAAATGTAAAAAGCGCTGTATAACACATAATCCCCAAACTCAAAACAATCACATCTCTTATAAGAATTTCATACAGGGAAAAATCATGCAACTTGTTCACATTTAGGATTAAAAACGAAATAGTCACTCCAATTCCAGTCATCAGTATAACAAGAGATGTATAAGCCGCGTACTTACCAAGTATGATGGCGGATTTTGAAACCGGCCGTGTGGTTAGATAAGTCAGCGTTTTTCCCTCCACTTCTTCCGAACAGACCGATGTTCCGAAAAAAAGAGCCAGGAGAAGGATAAGTGCCTGGAGATAGAACACAATTATAACGTTGGAAAAAATATAAATTCCCTCGGTGCTACTCCGGCCAGAAAATATAGGATTTAATTTAATGATCAACGCCATTATAACTGGTAACAAAGCTACTATGAAAAAAATCTTTGTCTTATTCGATTTTTTCCCCATGAAGAAGAAAAAGGAATAAACCTTTCTTATAGAATTCCATAAAAACAGCAATCTTCTCACAGTTATTTTATTCATCTCACTTCTCTACAAGGTAATCAAAAACAGCCTGCAGATTATCATCGGGCGAAGTGATCTCATCCACTTCGATATTGTATTTTACAAAAAGAGAAGGCAAGAGACTGAAAAACTTATCCCTGTTGTTGGTTTCAATTAATAGAGTGTTGTCTGCAGAGCCAAAATGAATATTTAATACATAGTCTTCCTGGATGAAGGTTGAAGCCAACTGGCGTGGATTTCTGCATTTAATCGAAACAATATGAGGATGGGTGTCGATCAAGTCTCTGATGTAGTGTATATCGCCCTGGGCAAAAACTTTACCCTGATGGATAAGAATAATCTGTTTGGTCATTGCTTCTATCTCAGGAAGAACATGGCTGGAAACAAGGATCGTTTTCCCTTCTTCCTCATAGGATTTTATGAGGCGGATTATCTTCCGTCTCCCAAGGGGATCCAGGCCATTTAAGGGCTCGTCAAAAACTATGATTTCTGGTTTATGAGCTATGGCCTGTGCAAACTTTAACCTCTGACGCATACCACGGCTGTAAGACTTTATGACCCTGTCTTTATCCTCAGTCAACTCGACAATCTCCAGAGCCTCTTTTGTCATGGCTTTGATCTCAGATGGAGAATAATGGTGTAACTTTAAAAGGCCGGTCATAAACTGCCAGCCTGTCATTTCTTCATAAAAGGAATCCTGCTCCGGGCAAAAACCAATTTTAGAATAGAAGTGATAATTGTTCCTGATTTTTTGTCCTTCTATCGTACAGCTGCCGATATTTGGCTTTATTTGCCCGGTTATTAGTTTTAAAAAAGTTGATTTTCCAGCTCCGTTTGGCCCCAGAATTCCTGTAATCCCAGCTTCTATCTGGAGCGAGACATCACTCAAACCCAATACATTCCCGTACCATTTAGAAAGCTTTTTTGTCTCAATAACTGTTTTCATTTTACTATTTCAACGCCTTTAACTTTCTTTTTCAAAACAAAGCCAGCTAAAACACAAATGCCAGAAAGAACCAAGAGAGAATAAATCCAATGTATAGGATACGGTGTCTTCTGGCTGAAAAAAACCGCCCCCACCTGCTGCAGATTGGCTCTTAAGGAAAGAAGCGAAAAATAATGATTACTAAAAATATCATAAAAAATCCTGTAAAAGATATCAGAAAGAATATAAGTGCCAAAAATAAGAATCGTCACATACCTTCTGTTCTTGCTGAGAGAAGAAAGGAAAAGTGTAAAAAAGGAGAAAAAAGCTGTCACAACAACCGAATAGCCAATGATTGAGAGAGGAAGCCAGGGGTAGGAAACAAAAAATTTAAAACTTCCTGAGAAAACGAGTTTCATGATAAAAAAGACAAGACCAGGAACGAGGGTCAAAATGAACAGAAAAAAAACTATAACAGCCGTTTTCCCAAAAAAATAGTCCTTTTTTTTGATAGGACGGGAAAAATAAAGCTGGAGAGCATTATGTTTGAGGTCATCACAGATTAGGCCTGAACCGCAAAAAATCACAATGATGACAATTAAAAAAATCATAAAGCTGGAGGCTAAATAAGCTTTAAAATAGCTCGGATTGATCTGAAGAAACTCTACGGTCTCTCTTCCGAAGAAGGGAAAATCCTCTAACCTCTCTGAAACATAAATCCCGGCCAGAAAAAATACAGCAGGAAGAAGACTCAAAGGAAAGATAAACTTGAATTGTTTTCTCCTGAAAGTTAATTTTATCCCGTACCGGGTAATTGGCCACCAGGGAAATTTTTTATCAAGGAATTCTCCATCCCAGTGTGCATACCCTTTCTCTTTGATGGTCATCAATCCACTCCCACCACTTTGGCAAACAGGTCCTCGAGAGAAGACTCACTTTTTACAAAATGTCTCATTTGCACATTTTTTTCAGCAGCAATCCTGAAAATTTCCTGTTTGTCCTGATCTGGAGGCAAATAAACCTTTAGTAATCCCTCTTCCATTTTCTCCACTCTACACTTTATGTCTCTCAACTTCTGAAGAAAGCCCTCTGATTCACCTTTTATCTTAATCTCATAAAGGTCTCTTATTTCCTTGAGCTTGCTGATTTCCCCCTGTGCTGCAAGTTTACCTTTGTTTAAAATCACGACATAGGAACAGGTTAATTCTATATCGGGAAGGATATGAGAGGAAATCAAGACTTGGATACCTTTTTTTGAAGAAATATCCACAATAAGTTCCAGTATTTCGTTTCTACCCTGGGGGTCTAAACCGCTTGTCGGCTCATCGAGAAACATGAGTTTTGGGTCATGGACAATCGCCTGTGCCAGTTTGAGCCTCTGTTTCATTCCCCCGGAATATGTCTCCACTTTCCGGTAGCGGCTTTCTTCAAGCCCAACATAAAAAAGGGCTTCATGTGCTCTTTTCATGGCTTCCTGTCGCGGCATTCCTGATAATTCACCAAGATAAGAAGTAAATGAAACAGCATCCAGTTCAGGAATAAAACAGTCATCCTCTGGCATATAGCCCACATACCTCCGAATAAAGGACTGCTGTTGCTTAATATCATAATCAAGAATGCGTCCCTCTCCCTTATCCGGACAAAGAAATCCGAGGAGGATGCGAATCAGAGTGCTTTTTCCTGCCCCGTTTGGTCCCAGAAGGCCAATTGCATCCTGAGACAGATCAAGGGTAATACCTTCAAGAGCCTTTATCTTTCCGTAGCTGAAATGGATATCCTTAACTTCAATACTCATCTTCTTTATCTTGTTCTAATGTCTTTTATAGAAATACGATTATTCACGGTAAAAAGTTTCCTGAATTTAGAAATTCATTTATATCATACCTATCTCGTTAAAGGAAGAAACAGGAATCCCTTCTCCATAAACTAATGCCCTGTAAGCTTTTTCCACTCTGTCCCAGTTCTCTTCCCTGTCAAGGGCCCAGAATCTTCCCATAACAGTCACAACTTCACCAATGGAAAGAGACAAACACATTTCCTGGACTTTGGAGACATAAACCGCCCCGCTTTCAGGCCTCTCCCCTCTTCGCCCGATCAAAGAATGTATAAAGACTTGCTCAACCTCGAGTTTTTTGGCTAATTGAAGCAAAGGCAAAAGATGCTTTATTGTGCCGTGGGAACTATATTTGGATACAATTCCTAAAAGATGAAGCGACTTATTGTTTCTTTTTGCTTCCTCCATAGCCCAGAGAAAAGAATTATTACGGAAAAAGCTTCCATCTTCTATAGTTTTGTCAATCCTGACCCGGTCAAGCAGGACCCTCCTACCAGCTCCAATGTGGAGATGCCCGGCTTCTGAATTTCCCACGGTTTGGGCTGGCATTCCCACAACTTCTCCTGAAGCCTTGAGCAAGGCATGAGGATAAAAAGACAACAGTTTATCAAAGTTTGGAGTCTTAGCTTCCGTGATTAAATTTCCTTCTTTTTCTTCTCTTTTTCCCCATCCATCCAGAATAAGAAGAAGCACTTTTCTCTCTGTTTCTTCTTCCTCGGGAAAATTAAGAATTAAGCTCTCTCCGGTCATCTCCGGAGGCTTTGTCAATCCCAATAACGCCAAAATAGTGGGAGCAACATTGGCAAGTTCCCCTTCTTTTTTAAAACTCCAGCACTTTGGATCTTCAGAGGAAAAATCAGCCAGAACAAACGGGACAGGATTCTTAGTGTGTCCAGTATTAACCGTCCCTTCCTGATAAAACCATTCTTCTACTGTCCCATGGTCTGATGTTACAACAAGAGCAACACCCAGGTTGCGGCAACTGTCGATTATCTTTCCCAGTTGGAGGTCAACTTCTTCCACAGCCCGAAGCACTGCAGCTTTATCCTCGATATGTCCCACTACATCCACGTTTGCCAGGTTAGCTATTATTATCCGATAAGAAGGATTTTTAAGATTTGAGCAAATTTCTTCTGTAACCTGAGCAGCACTCATCTCTGGCTTAAGAGCATAAGAAGAAACATCCTGCGGTGATGGAATAACTATCCTTTTCTCCCCTGGAAAGATTTTTTCACTTTTTCCGTTCATAAAAAAACCCACATGGATCTCTTTTTCGGATTCAGAAATCTTAAGCAGGTTAATCCCTGCCTTAGAAATAACTTCAGCAAGTGTATTTTTAATTTCCCCATCCGAAGGAAAAGCTACTTTTACGTCGAGTGAGGAATCATACTCAATCATGGTCACAAAATTCAGCTTAAGATCTTTATTTATGGTGAAATGAGTAAAATTTTGATCAATAAGACTCCTGGTTATTTCCGCTTCCCTCTCCCCCCGTATGTCATAAAAAATAACCGAGTCTCCATCTTTAAACCTTCCCAGAGGATTGTCCGAAGGATCAACGACAACAATCGGCTCTAAAGCCTCATCTTCCTGGCCGGCTTTATAGGCTCTTTTAATGGCATTTACCAGGGGAAAATTCCTGATATTCCTGCTCTTTTCCATCTTTGTTCCTTCAATTAAGCCTATACTATAGAAATGATAAGAGTGGTTGTCAAATAGATTGGATTGTTCGAACTTTACGGAAAGTTTGGCAAAGGAGGCGTTTAAAAGAAGCGAGAAAAAACCCTACAAATATAAATTAATTTGCAAAATATCCGGCACGGTGAGTTATTTTATAACTTTTACCCTTAACCTTAACTTTGATGTTTTTAAACTTCCCGTCTCTCTTGTAATCTGAGGGTGCATAGTAAAGAAGGTAATAGTTTTCTGAGGCATCTGCAG
>JADHWO010000084.1 GCA_016783445.1 Candidatus Aminicenantota bacterium | reverse complement strand
GGCAAAGCGGGCATGGTTCCTCTCCATGATGGAGAGGAGAGCGAAGCCTGAAACCGAGCAGCTTTTGACTCGCTGGGGCAAAAGTTGCGTGTTTTCTGAATCCACTGGCCTGAGTTTAAACATACTCGGTGTCCGGCTTTGCCGGATTCCCTCAAATAGCGATTCAGGAAGGCTAAATCTTCAAAGTCGCTTCATCCATCCCCAAATACCCTTATAATGTGATTGATCCGTCCTTCATCACGGTAAAAAAAATACTTACTGGAGCCAGTAAATGATTGATGAACCAGGCTTCTTTATAATATAATACTAAATTGAAACTGGAATATTAAAAGAGAAAAAATGAAAAAACAGATACTTATAATCGGGATCTTAGCTTTAAGTTTAGCCATTTTTGCTCAGGAACTCACCCACGAATCACTGGTCATAAATATAGAAGTCCCTGTTAGAGTGTTTAAGGGAAGCACATTTGTGGACAACTTAACAATAGATGATTTTGAAGTCTACGAGGATGGAATGCTGCAGAAAACTGAAGCGATCTATCTTGTGAAAAAGACAAGCATAGAGAGAAGAGAAGAGAAAAAAAGATTTTCACCTGAAACTTCAAGAAACTTTTTTCTCTTTTTTGAAGTTACTGAGCATACCTCTAAGCTGGGAGACGCTGTGAGTTATTTCGTTAAAAATGTCTTAGTTCCTGGCGATAATCTTGCGATTATTACACCGGTTAAAACATACAGAATGAAGAGTCAAACCTTAGAAGTTTTACCAAAAGAAGAAGTTGTGGATCAACTCAGAGCCATTATAAGAAGAGATGCTGTAATAGGGAATACTGAATACAGGAGCGCAGTTAATGATCTTACGAGTTTAGCTAGAGAATTGTCGTCATCGCCGGATAATCAAGATTCATTCACTTCCGGAGAGTTTAGAGGGATGGAATTTGATGAGAAGTTAACACGGTATGCGGATTTATTAAGAAGATTGGACCACATGAGGTATGTTGATCAGCAGAAGCTTCTGGATTTTGCAGAATATTTAAAAGATAGTGAAGGACAAAAGAATGTTTTCCTTTTTTATCAGAGAGAATTTATCCCCCAGATTGAGCGAAGAGTCCTGAATCAGTATATGAGCTTAAACCAGGACAGACAGGATATTCTATTTACTCTATCAGAACTTTTTGATTTTTATAGAAGAGATATAACCGTTGATGTTAATAAAGTTAAACAAGCCTATTCTGATTCCTCCATTTCAATGCATTTTTTGTTTTTTACTAAGCCACCGCAGATTATTCCCGGAGTCTATATGGCAGAGCATTCTGGAGATGTTTATAGTGCCTTTAAGGAGATGGCCGAGGCAACAGGAGGATTTACAGAAAGCTCCGCAAATCCTGTCTCTTTATTTCAAAATGCTGTTGAAGCTTCTGAAACGTACTATCTCCTGTATTATTCACCATTAAATTACAAAAGAGATGGAAAATTTAAACAAATAAAAATCAAGATTAAAGATAAAAATTACAGGATATCGCATCGCGCTGGCTATTTCGCCAACTAAACAAATAAGCAAAAAGTAAAAGGGGTCGCGTCTCAACATTTGACATTCCCAAATATCCTTATTAAACCATCACGGAAAAAAAGATGCTTCTCTTTGTTTTACTCAAATTGACACCGGGAGCATTATTTGCTATTTTAAAAATTAGGAGAAAATGAAAAGATTATTTCTTTTTTCTGCTGTTTTTATCCTGAGCTTTTCTGTTTTTTCTCAGCAAATAACTCATGAAACCATTGTCATCAATGTAGAAGTCCCTGTTAGAGTATTTAAAAGCAGTGCTTTTATAGATAATCTAACTCTTAACGATTTTGAAATCACCGAGGATGGCGTGTCTCAGAAGGTTGAAGCTGTCTATCTGGTGAAGAAAAGGAGCATAGAAAGAAGAGAAGAGACGAAAAGATTTGCACCTCAAATTTCAAGAGATTTTTATCTTTTTTTTGAAGTTATGGAGTATACATCAAAACTGGGAGAGGCTGTTGGCTATTTTATTCGGAATGTAATAGTTCCCGGTGATAATCTTACGATAATAACACCGATGAAAACCTATAAGCTAAAGAGTCAAACTTTTGAAATTTTATCGAAAGAAGAAATTGTCGGTCAACTCAAAGGGATTTTGAGAAAAGATGCATTGATTGGAAGTTCTGAATACAGGGACACAATCGATGACATTGTCCGTTTAGCAAAATCTTTGTCGACAGCGGTTCAATTAGGAAGTGGAACAACGGATTTTTCAGTGGATCAAGAAACATTGAGTCCGTTACGAAATCTTGATAATTTTAACGCCCAAGAATATGAAAGTAGGCCCATTTCAGAACAAATTACTGCATACGGCATGCTGCTGGAAAAATTAGAAAATGTTAGGAATGTCGACCAGCAGAAATTTTTTGAGTTTGCAAAACTTTTGAAAGAAAAAGAAGGGCAGAAGTATGTTTTTATGTTCTATGAGAAGGAATATATCCCTCAAGTAGATCCGAAAATATTAAATCAGTATATGAGCATGTACCAGGACAGGCCGGAGGTATTGCATACTATTACAAGTCTTTTTGACTTTTATAAAAGAGACATTACCCTTGATATTAGTCGGATAAAGCAAACTTATGCTGATTCTTCCATTTCTATTCATTTTTTATACATCTCCAAGCCACTACAGCATATTTATGGGGTTCGTATGCATGAACATTCTGGGGATATCTACGCGGCCTTCAGGGAAATGGCGCAAGCAACAGGAGGATTTGCTGATAGTTCTACAAATTCTGCTTTTTTGTTTCAAAAAGCAATAGAAGCTTCTGAAAACTACTATTTACTTTATTATTCACCTAATGACTACCGGAGGGATGGGAAGTTTAAAACGATAAAGGTCAGAGTGAAAAACAAAAGTTGTAGAGTCATCCACCGTACTGGTTATTTTGCCAATTAAATAGTAAACAGGATTTGCTCCCTCAGAATAAATAGAACCGTCCCCATTTTTTCTTTACCGAATGATAAAACCGGAAAATTTTGCTTTGCCCGGAACAGGAAATATTCGCTTTGCCTTGACAATTTTTTTTCTTGATTGACATAAATTGTCCCCTTTGCTATAAGCAAAAAAGCGTGGTTTGGTGAATATCAATAAAAACTTTTTTGGGGGAAATATGAAAAGATACATTTTTTTTCTTTGTACTGTTTTAGCGATATCGAATTTTATCTTTGGCGGTGAACAGTTGTATAAAAAAGATAAGCTGTATGAAACAGGTAAAGTCAGAGAATTTTTTGGAAAAGATTTGAGAACAATCGCCTTTCCCATAGGAGGGTTGGGCACAGGGAACATTACTCTTGGGGGAAGAGGAGAGATTAGAGAGCTTGAGATTTTTAACAGACCAAATAAGGGAAATTATCCTGACTTAACTTTTTTTTCTATCTGGGTCGAAGAGGAAGGCAAAAAATCAGTTGCTAAAATCTTAGAACGGAAATTAATTTCTCCTTATGTAGCCTGGATGGGGATACCGAGGAATCAACTTCCAGGAGTCTCCCGCTTTGAAGAGGCAATTTTTAAAGGAGAGTACCCTTTTGGTTATTTAACCCTTACGGATAATGAAGTGCCGATGGCTGTGAGATTAGAGGCTTATAATCCCTTTATTCCTCTTTCACCGGAGAAGAGCGGGATTCCGGCAGCTGTCTTTAACTGGAAGATCAAAAATGATAAAAAGTCCAAAGTCAAAGTTTCTATTGCCTTCAGTATGCTGAATCCTATTAAAACGTTGGATAAAAATAAGCGGCATAGCTATGGAAAAAATCTGAACCAGTTTATTGACGATGGTTTTATTAAAGGAATAAAAATGACTTCAAACAGGGGAGAAACCGAGGCTCTTGAGTCTGGAAGTTTAGCTTTTGTCACAACAGAAAAAAATATTGATGTCCAGACACGCTGGTACAGAGGAGGATGGTGGGATAATGCCCATGTTTTCTGGGATGATTTTTCTGACGACGGACGGATTAAAAATGTCTCTGACAGCGAGGAATCCATGGAAGGCAGAAGTGATGTGGCAACAGTATTAGTCCATTTCGAACTTGATCCGGGGGAGGAAAAGGTTATTCCTTTTTATCTTACCTGGTATTTTCCCAACAGGGAGAATTACTGGAACAGAGAAAAAGAAGTTCGAGGTAAAAAGTTTAAAAATTATTATTCTCTAAAATTCCAAAATGCGTGGGATGTTGCCAGCTATTTGATAAAGAATAAAGAAGAGCTCTACCAAGATACAAAAGTATTCCATGATGTTTTATTTCATTCGACTTATCCATCTTATGTAATAGATGCTGTATCTTCACAGGCGTCCTCACTAAAAACAAACCTGGTGATGCGGAAAGATAACGGTAAATTCTTCGGATTTGAGGGGCTTACAGACGATTCCGGATGCTGCCCTATGAACTGCACGCACGTATGGAACTATGAGCAAACCCTTGCCTATCTCTTTCCTTCACTTGAAAGGAGCATGCGGGAGACAGATTTCTTGCACAATACTTTTAAAAACGGATATCAGGTCTTTAGAACACTGATTCCCCTTGGAGATTACTGGTGGCCGTTTAAACCCTGTGCGGATGGCCAGATGGGAAACATTGTGAGAGTTTACAGAGAATGGAAATTATCCGGAGATACAGAATGGCTTAAAAAGCTCTGGCCAAAGGTTAAGGCTGCCCTTGAGTTTGCCTGGAAAGGTGTGGGAGATGTGGATAAAAAATTAATATGGCAGAAAGAGCGTCTTCTATTACCCTGGGATCCTGACAAAGATGGAGTTATGGAGGGCGAGCAGCATAATACTTATGATATAGAGTTTTACGGACCTAATACAATGACAGGCTCTCTGTATTTGGCTGCTCTTAAAGCTAGTGTTGAAATGGCCGAAGCAGTCGGCGATAGAAAAAAATCTAAAGAATACTTAATAATCTACGAGAAGGGATCTAAAGAATATGATTCCCTGCTGTGGAATGGCGAATACTACATCCAGAAGGTCAACGTCATGGAGGGGCTTGTTGTCCCGGAACATTTGCGCTCACTTGAAAAGGATTGTGAGAATCTTTCATGCAAGGGGAAAGATTCGCCCGGGGGAAAAATGGAAGCTTTGGAAAAAGGACAATCAGTCCCAAAATACCAGTATGGAGATGGGTGTCTGTCAGATCAATTGCTGGGCCAGTATTTAGCCCATGTAGCAGGATTGGGGTATATTCTCCCAAAGACTAATGTGGACAGAGCAATGAAATCAATTTTTTTATACAATTTTATGAAGGATTTAAGCCGTTTTTCAAACGTTCAGAGGGTTTATGCCTTAAATGATGAAGCCGGCCTTCTCCTGTGTTCCTGGCCCAAAGGAAAAAGACCGGCACTTCCCTTTGTCTATTCTGATGAAGTCTGGACCGGCATTGAATACCAGGTTGCCGCCTCTTTGATCTATTCAGGCCATATTAATGAGGGTTTAACACTGGTTAAGGCTTTAAGAGAGAGATACAGCGGTTTTAACCGCAATCCCTGGGATGAGCTTGAGTGTGGCCATCATTATGCTCGAGCTATGGCAAGCTGGGCAGTTTTGCTTGCTCTTTCGGGTTATAAGTATGATGGAGTTTCGCACTTCATCGCTTTTTCCCCAAAAATTCATCAATACAATTTTTATACTTTCTGGTCTACGGGAAATGGATGGGGAAGCTTTAAAGTTAAAAACGACAAAGTAAATATAAAAGTGGAATACGGAAGCTTGAAGATTTCAAAACTTGGAATTTCACAGGATTATGAGTTTAAGTCAATACAAAGTATTCAAATCAATTCAATGAAGATAAAAGCAAAGTTAAGTCGTGATAAAAATTTGTCCATAGTTAATCTTGATAGAACAGCCGAGTTAAAGCGAGGAGACGAGTTAGTTATCATTTTTTAAAAAAATCCAGATTAGTCTTTTAGCTTCAAATTTTTTGCCATCTGAACAGCCTTTTGGACGTTGATCAAGCCATAGCCAGAGGCTGGATTTGGTGTTATTAATCCCAGTTTTTTATTGGATGAGGTTTTTCTCAGTATTTTGCGAACAGTCTCTACGAGCTGCCCTGGTTTTTCTTTAAGTTTTTGTAGAGTTTGATTGTCCATAGCAGAAAGAATTAAAGCTGATGTTCCTGCAACAAAAGGAACTGCGAGTGAATTTCCCTGAGCATAACGTGCTCTTTTATTCCTGTCGAGGTAGGAAGGCATTTCCACCATTAGCCCTGAAGCTGGAGCGACCACATCTATATATTTTGCTTTAAAAGAAAACTCGGATATTTTTAACTTGCCATCATTTTTTTCGACACCGCCAACTGCAATTGTCCATGGGTATACTGCAGGGAAGTACAGAGTTTTTTCGTGGTTTTCTTCAGGTATATTGGGTAGAGGTGTAACAATCACCACATTTTTTTTCCAGCAATAAACTACTGCATCCCGTATTGGTTTTAGATTTTCTCTAAAAACTGCGCTGAGGCTGATGATATCTGCGCCATTTTGAGCAGCCCATATCATTCCTGCGGCGTATAGATAAGCACTCCACCGGGTTGGAGGAACAGTATCCATGGTCTCGTTGTCAGAGACTTTTACAATTACCAGTTCAGCTTTTGGTGTAACTTGAAAGACGACAGATGCTATGGATGTCCCGTGGCCGCCCCAGTCAATAGGAAAACTTCCTTTATCAAAGATTGGTTTTGAGCTATCCAGAAAATTCTTCCATTTAATAATTCTTGATTTAATTTCTCTCAGGGTTGGATCAATGCCCGAATCTATTATGGCCAGTTTAATTCTATTACCCTCTGAAAGTGAATGGGCCTCCTTAATATTCAACTCTTCTAGTGGCCATTGTCCCTTTACTCGATTTGTTGTCCACCTGAAAAAATTTCGGTATATTGGAACCATTTTTCTTGAGTGATAACCTGTGGAATAAAGAAGTGATTGAAGAGAAGATGTTTCTTTTTTTTGGGGGACTTCAATGATAGATTGGATGAATTCCTCAGCCATGTTTTTTGAAATATTTAAGAAGTGTGAGGGGAAAATTATATCTTTTTCCTCAATTTTTGCTTCATGAAAATAATAAAAGTTCATCAGATGTTCGTAGAGGCCTGGTAATTTACTTTGGGCTTCTAAAAGAATTTTTCTGTCTTTGTCTTTGATTTGAGCGTCTTTGGCATTCTGGCTAAGAATATTGTAAAAAAGGAATTTGCCTTCTATATACAATGAATTAAAAGTATCTGCATCAATCTGTCTTTTCTGGGATAACATTAGATTTGGAGCGAGAAGGATAGAAAATAGTAGTACCCAAACTCCCAGGATTTTCACTTTGTTGAATCTGCGATAAATAAGGCCAGGATTAAGCTTAATCCTTCGAATAGAATAATCCTGTATGCGCAGTGAGGAAAGAAGATCGAAACGTTTGATATAATATTTTACCATACTTTTTTATTCCACTAAAAGTGGAGCAACTTCTGTGCCAATTAGGCAAGGAGCTGGCTTAAGTTTAATTAGTCAGGAAATCCTTCTTTTAGGTCTTCATAGTTTATTAAAAAACGTAAAATTATTTTACAAACTCTTTGAGTTCTCTTCCGGTTTTTGAAAATAAAAAATAGTGTCGGCAGTTTTTATGAATAATCCAGGGTGGATAAAATTCCCAAAAAATGTTAAATTTTTTTTATGCACTATATTACAAGGAGAATACATATGAAGCAGAAAATAACAATTACAGCTCTGATGACTCTGTTTGTGACCATCAGTATAACATGTTTTTTTGTGGGTTGTTCAGCAGATCATACAGTGGAGCCTGCCGAACAGCAAAAGGCCTCCATAGATACTCAAAAGAACAAAGAAATCACGATTCGTAATGTAACCAAAGAGACCATTAGCTATACTATAAGGCAGGACAATTACGGTGCTGAGTGGGTGAATAGGACGATTGAAGTAGGCGCCATTGACCGCTTTCCGGGCAACATAGCCATGGAGATTGAATTTCAGTACCACGGGATGGCAACTTCATACAGGCTCGATCCCGGGACACCTTATTCATTCCGATACAATGAAAATGAAGAGCTGGAACTCTATGAAGGCTCTCATGGAAGAGCCGACGCACCGGATTTGGCTCCCTTTGTGCCAACGCCGTTGGCTGTTGTCGAGAAAATGCTAGAAATGGCTGAGCTGGATAAGGACGACATGCTGTATGATCTCGGCTGTGGTGACGGTCGGATTGTAATCGCAGCAGCGAGAGACTATGGAGCCCGAGCAGTTGGCATTGATCTTGATCCGCAGCGGATTAAGGAGTCCAAAGCCAATGCCAAGCTTGCCGGTGTCGAGAAGCTCGTTGAATTTCGACAACAAGATATCACAAAAGCGGACTTTTCCGAAGCTACGGTTGTCACCATGTATCTCCTGTTTGAATCCAATGAATTCCTGCTTCCTTTGTTGGAAAAACAACTCAAGCCAGGCGTTTATGTAATCTCTCATAACTATTCTATGGCGGGCTGGGAAGATAAAAAAGTCGGTTTTGTGTCGCTTAAAGCTGAAGACGGTAAAGAGCATGACATTTATGTCTACCGGAGATAGTGGGGAATACTATTCGCGGAGAATCGGCATGCCTAAATACCATCATGCGATATGCATCAATCCTTATTATGAAGAGAGCAGCGGAGCCATGGGCTTCTTCCCGCCAACCGGCCTTGAATATATCGCCTCCGCACTCTCGACCTGTGTGCCCCGTGTGACCATTGCTGACCTTCGTCATGACAGTGAATTCCGGCCTGGACCCAGCCTCAGCGACTTCATCCGAAGCGAAGGCGTAGATTTTATTGCTCTCAGTGTTAACTGGGAGTTCAAGTTTGATGAAGCGCTCGATCTCGTCTCGTTTCTGCCTTCAGAAATATACACAATTGTCGGGGGACAGGAAGCAAGCGTCCGGGTTGATGAGATAATGAACCGTTGTCAGAATGTGGATTGTGTAGGCCGTGGTGAAGGTGAGGAGATTGTTATAGAGCTTGCCTCGGGAAAACCACTAACGGAAATAACAGGTTTGAGTCACCGCCTAAACGGCTCTGTAGTTCACAACGAGAACCGTACAGTAGGGCCGATGGAAAATCTCCCCCAACGCGACCGGTCTCTTCGCCGTGTGACCTACGGAATCAAGAGATATGGTGTGAAATTTGTAAGCGGCGAGCTCGACACAGTGATGTCATCAAGGGGATGCCCTTTTAACTGCAAGTTTTGCTCTTTTAACCGCAATCCATTGGGAAAGAAGCGTGACTATGAAGAGCGCTCGGCAAAAAGCGTTTTTCGTGAAATACAGTCACTTGAGGCGGATCTAGTTTTTTTTGTCGATGACAACTTCTTTGTGAACCCAAAGCGCGTTGAGAAGTTGTGTGATCTTTTGATAGAAAACGGTGTGAAGAAGCGCCTTTTAGCTCAGGCAAGGCCGGATATCGCCCGATACCCTGTGCTCCTTGAAAAGATGAAACGAGCTGGTTTTAAGATATTGCTCCTGGGGATTGAGTCGGCACATGATTGGATACTAAAAGATCTCAACAAAGGATACACGACTGCGCAGTTACGTGAATACTTTGATGTCCTCAGAAAGTATGACATTTATTATCATGGTTACTTCATAATCGGAAATATCGGGGAGACCGAGGAGGAAATGCTCGAGATTCCCCGGTTCGCAGACGAACTGGGACTGGACTCGATTTCGTATTTGAAACTCCGAGCCCTCAGGTTCACAGCAATAAAGGACATAGTGGAAACGACTCCTGGTTACTACACAACGTCCAGGGGTTTTGTTTATTCAGACCGCTTCAGCATGGAGGACCTCAGGCAAATCGGTAAGAAGATCAGGCATGAGTTCTACACGCCTAAACGTTTTACTAAAGCTTTAAGAAAGCTCGTAAGGATTAAGTTCGCTGCAAGGAGAGATCTCGCCGCGCTTCTTTTCCGGGGGCCGCTAGCGCACTACAACCGGCGGAGACAAAAGAGAAGTAAAGATAAAGAAGCCGGCTCTTAAAACTTGATACTTGTCTTCTCGGCAGGGAGGTACTTCAAGGAATGTCCCCAGGTATTTTTTTTAAAATCTCCACAGGTAAGAAGCTTTAAAGAAAAATCCTCTTTTTGCCTCAAGGAATCTGTCGGAACTTACATATTCATCATTAACCCATTCGATTTTTTCGTAGAGAGAGCCATAGCCGATATGCATAACGGTCCCTGGAATGTAAGTAAAGGAAGCAAGAAAATCGGTTACCAACCGTTTCCGGAAGGAATTATATTCAATAATTCCCCTGAAGAATAGGTATTTAAGGTTCATCTCCCAATTAGTTGGCAAAATAATATAAGAGACATATAATATAAGAAACATATAATTACGCTGTCATCCACACTCCTTTTTGTCATTCCCGCGGAAGCGGGAATCTAGAAATATGAAAAAGTTTTACGTTTA
>JADHWO010000019.1 GCA_016783445.1 Candidatus Aminicenantota bacterium | reverse complement strand
GAGGGAAGTGGCTCTATAAGAATAAGAAAACATGATAAATAAGAAAGAAGTAAAAGTTGCTTTCTTAAATAATTCAATAGATACCTCAATTTACAATCCTGAGGAACACTGGAAGCCATATTTAGAAGCTGAATTAGAAAATGGATGGGATTCTTTTAAAGCAACAAAAAGCCACTTTCCTGACTTAGAAAATGGTTATACACATTTACTTCTAACCGGCTCGGAATCTTCTATTATTGAGAGAGAAAACTGGGTTTATGAAGAGGTTGAAGTTATTCAGGAAGCTGTTGAAAGAGGGCTCTCTATCCTCGGCAGCTGCTACGGACATCAGCTTCTTGCCTATGCTCTGTTAGGGCCTTCTGCTGTTCGGAGAAGTATTCAGCCTGAAGTGGGCTGGATTCCTATCCAGATAAAAGAGAGGAGTGAGTTTTTAGGGGAAAAAAGACAGGCTTTTTCTTTTTCCGTTCATTTTGATGAAGTTGTGAATTTGAGTGAAACCTTCCTTGTTTTGGCTTCTTCCAGGGAATGCCCGGTTCAAGCCTTCCAGCTGAAGGGGAGGCCGATATGGGGAATTCAGATTCATCCTGAGATAAATATTTCGAATGCGCAAAAACTTTTAAAAAACCTCATTGGACTGGAGCTTAATACTACACCTGTCTTTGAAAAGGCTTTAAAATCAGACCCAAAGGATTCGGGTCTGATTCATGGTATTGTGAAGAATTTTTTAAAACCGAGGGAATGATTTTTCTATGAAAAAAATTGCTGTTATCGGGGCTGATGGTCAACTCGGGTCTGATTTGGTAAAAGTCCTTAAAGGAAATAAGATTTTCCCTCTATATTATCCTGATTTTGATATTACAAAGCCTGAAAAGGCAAAGGAGATTCTCGCGCAGATCGACCTAGAAATTGTAATTAACACTGCTGCCTACCATAGGGTTGATGAATGTGAAGAGAATTCCCAACAATCTTTCGAAATCAATTCAACAGCTGTCAGGGATCTTGCCCTTATATGCAGGGATAAAGATCTGGTCTTGGTTCATTTCAGTACAGATTATGTCTTTGATGGAGCAAAGAAGACACCTTATGTGGAAGAAGACAAACCAAATCCTCTGAACGTATATGGAGTTTCCAAGTTAGCCGGGGAATATTTTGTCCGCAGTCTTATGAAGAAATATTTCCTTATCAGAACCTGCGGCCTCTATGGAGAGGCAGGCTGCTGGGGTAAAGGTTCCAATTTTGTTGATGCAGTTATTTCCCTTGAGGAGAAAGGTAAACCTTTGAGAGTAGTAGATGACCAGTGTGTTACACCCACATCGGCAGCAGAGCTTGCACAAAGGATTGTTGAGCTTATCCAGACAGACCGTTATGGCCTTTATCATTTAACAAATGAGGGTCAGTGTACCTGGTTTGAATTTGCTAAGACTATTTTTGCTTTAATCGGGAAAAAACCTCGTCTTATTCCTGTTGATTCCAGAACTTATGGAGCTCGGGCTCTCCGCCCTTCTTATTCTGTCTTGGAGAACAAGAGAGCAAAAGAGATTGGATTAACAGATTTTTCCTCATGGAAGGAAGCCCTTAAGAGCTATTTAATAAAGAAGGATTATCTCCCTGTCTAGAAACTCATGCAGTTTTGATAATTAAGCTGAAAGATTAATAAGCTGGGGAAAGTGACTACCTTGCCATCATCTGCTTAAGCTTTTTTTTACTCTTTTAGTTTATTCAGAATATCAGGTGGAAGTGAGCAAACCTTAGCCTTTGAATCCGTCACAATGTGGACAGTATAGCCTGAAGCAATCAATTTTTTCTCATCTTTGGTCACAAGTTCATAAGCAAACACTGCCTTTTTTGGAGAGATTTCTTTTAATGAGACTCGAATAAGAAATTTTTCATCATATCTAAGCGGTTTTTTATATTTACAGAAGGCTTCCACAACGACCAGGTAGTAGCCCTGTTTTTCGATGTTTTTATAAGGAATATTTTTCTGGTGGCAATAATATGTTCGTCCTATTTCAAACCACTCAAAGTAATTTTTGTTGTGAGCAACCCCCATTTGGTCTGTTTCAGAATAACGGACTTGTTCTTCGAATTCTATGTAGGTTTTTTCTTCCTGAATTGAAGGAATTTTATTCGAGGAACTTACCGAGTTTTGAGATTTCATCATTGTAATATTTGCGGTACAGGATTTCCCACTCCCTGCTTCCTTCTTCTATGGATTTTTTCTGAGATTGGATTTTTTCTATAGCCTTTTTATCTATTAAATTATAGAGTTTTATCTCTTCTTCAATGCTTCTCACAATGGAAAGCCTGATTTCATTAGGCTCATCGAGGAATTCGACTTGGTCATTTTCAAAGAGAAAATCAAGGATCTGGCGAGCTAAAAAATTAATTTTTTCTCTTGAAAATCTCATACTCACAGTACAATATTCCTTTCTTTAGCTAATTTAGTTTTGATCATTCTGAACATAATTTGGTATTCAATATTTTCATTACGGATTTTTTCCATGTGTTTGCTGAGGATTTCCCTGACTTCCTGGTCGAGTTTATCCTCTTTTTGAAATTCATCAGTAATGAGATTTATAAGGCTGTCTACAAGTCTATTCTTGTCATCAGCAATGATTTTTTCTTCTTTTAGGAGATTTCGCACACCTACAAAAGCCAAATGTTCAATTTGATTTTTATTTAGTCTCATTTCTACAATAAAATACAACACCTTGTGGTAAAATTCAAGGATTGATTGAAGATGTATTCCAGAAAATTAATATTAAGCGGACTAAATTATCTTTTTTTATAAGATAGATAGAGACTGTAGGCAAAACCCCCTAAACAGACCGCAAAGATAAAGATCATAAAAAGAATAGCTTCAAGTCTCATTTTTATCCAAAAAGATTTTTTTTGTGATGATTTTATTTAAAAGAATAAATAAGCCGAGTGCAAGAGACCATTGGAAAAGGATTGTGCCTAAAGAGAATGGGGAAAATATTTTAAACCAGTTATGGGGATTATCGGAGTAGCTCTTCCAGAGCCACCAGCCAAGCATCGCTACAAACTGGATGGGAAGTAACACGAATACCAGTATATCGAACCATTTTCCAACTTTAATTTTATTCTCTGGGGTGGAGATGATTTTTTGACGGAAGTTTTTTGGGCCATACTTGAGACACACAATTGTGAAGAAAAGGCCGCTGACCATTAAGCCAAATGACCAGACCCAATCCTGGTTGTTAAAAAATCCCATGCTGATGGCGGAAGGAAAGCCGAGGAGGAGAGCGCAGATTGTAATTAACAAAACGGCTTTTTTTCTTGATAAACCCGCATCCATTAATATTCGTGTATCAAGTTCCATCATGGATATAAGAGAAGAAAAGGCAGCAAAGGAGAGAGCGAGAAAGAAAAGAGCCAGAAAAAAAGAGCCTCCAGGGATTTCCGTGAAAAGCTTTGGAATCCAGATAAAAGTCAGGCCTTGATTATCTGATTTCATCACTTCAAGGGCTTTTTGTTGGGATTGATTCTGCGCCGAGAAGAAGGAGAAAACAGTTGGAATAACAGCCACTGCTGCCAGGAGGGATGCAAGATTATTGCCAAAACCAAGTGTTGTGGACGTGAGAACAGGGTTTTCCTTTTTATGGGAATAAACTGCATAAGTAAGTATCAATCCCCAGCCGGCCCCTGTTGACCAGGCAGATTGAGTCAATGCATTAAGCCAGAGCTTGTAGTCAGTTAGCCTGGCAAGATTCGGAGAAAAGAGAAAATTTAAACCTTGGGAAGCAGAAGGAAGAGTCAAGGACCGAATACAGGCTATTATAAGCAGAATAAATAGAGAAGGAATAAGTATTTTATTTGCTCTTTCTATCCCTTTAACAACTCCTGCGTAGATGATAAAGGCGCCAATTCCCATAGCTGCAAAATGGAAAAAGACAGGCTCCCATGAGGAAGTGAAAGAATTCCAAAATTCCGTGGAATCTTTTTGGATCAAGCCTTGAAAAGATGTTGCCAGGAAATATTTTAAGCACCAGCCGGTAACCACGGCATAATAGAACATGATAGCGGTTGTGACAAAAGTGACAAAAGTTCCCATCCAGGCATAATTTTTTCCTATTATTTTCCCAAAGGACCCGATCACACCCAGTCGAGTTTTCTTGCCGATGGATATTTCAATGATAAGGAGGGGAATAGACCAGAGGAAGAGGAATATAATCCACGCAATAATAAAAGCTCCTCCTCCTTGTTGAGAGACGATACGAGGAAAACGCCATATGTTTCCAGTTCCTACCGCCATTCCCAGGCCTGCGAAAATAATTCCCCAGCGGGATGCGAATATTTCCTTTTTTACCATTGTTAAAATTTATGGTTCTATTTTACTTGAGTTTAGAACTATAAAAGGGTGAAAACATTTTATTTCCGGTACCTTTTTAGCAACGGCAAGAAATTTTCCTTCAAGACTAAACATCCTGAAAAAGCTTTCTTCTTTATTAGGAATATTTGGTTGAAAAGTCTTTTCGTGGATGATTTTTAATATATTTTCAGGAGATATTTTATTGCCATTTTTTGCCAAGACTGATCCTCTTTCTTTGAGGATAATCTTTGGAAATTCTGGGAGAAGGAATTCGAGCGGTAAAAAGAACTCCCCGGTCTTTTTTTCTTCAGTGAATCTTTTTATATTTTCTAATGTGAAGCTCTCCCTTATATGAAAATTACCTACTTCTGTTCTGGTAAGCTTAGAAAGATGTGCTCCACACTTCAGGCTTTGGCCTAAATCAAAAGCGAGAGATCTGATGTATGTTCCAGAGGAGCAGCGAACTTTAAATTCAATAAAAGGGCGATTGTATTTTATCAGTTGAAAAAAATGGATAAAAATCTTACTCGGTCTTAGTTCAAATTCCTTTTTTTTCCTGGCAAGTTCATACAAGGGTTTTCCTTTATATTTTTTTGCAGAAAAAGGAGGAGGGATCTGATGGATCTCTCCTTCAAATTTTTTCATTGCCTTAAGAAGGATGCCTTTTTGTGGATATTTCTTATTTTCTGATGAGGTTGGCTTTCCAGTAGAGTCATATGTATCGGTGGAGAATCCTAATCTCATCTGGCCTTCATAAACCTTAACAAGTTTGGAAAAAAAGGGAAAAAGCCTTGTTGCTTTACCTACGGCGAGTAAAAGAAGACCCGTAGCTAAAGGGTCCAGAGTTCCGTAGTGGCCGACTTTTTTGTTGTTTAAAATGTCTCTTATCTCAACAACAACATCATGAGATGTATAGTCTTGAGGTTTTTCTACAAGGATGAGCCCGTCCATGGCTTAATAGGGTTCGCTGTATTTCTGTCTATCTGAAACTTTAGTTTTTGGTTGTTTTTTTAAAAGTTTGTTAACAGTCTCAGGGATTTCTTCCAGTAAATTTTTGTATTTGCCTTTGACGGTAAAACCTGCGGCATTAAGATGTCCGCCGCCTCCAAAATATTCTGCAATAAAAACAGCATATGCCGTTCCCTTTGACCTGATGCTAACTCTAAAAGTGTCTTTTTCCATTTCTTTGAAAAAGAGAATTATTTCTACTCCTTTAATAGAACGTGCTAATGTTGTGATGTCTTCTGTATCAACTTCTTTAAGATTGAGGGAATCGAGGTGTTTTTTAAACATAGTGATAGTGGCAATATTGCCTTTTTTGTTCATCTGTAGAGTGGAGAGGACCTGGCCTAAAAGTTTAATTTTTTCTGGGCGATTGTTGCTGAAGAGAAGCTCAGATACCTTTATAGAGCTTGCTCCATGGTTGATGAGTTTGTAGCAGACTTCGAAGCTTTTTGCGTTGGTGTTAGAAAATTGGAATGATCCTGTATCGGATACGATCCCATAGTAAAGATTATTGGCGATTTGAGGGGTGAATCGCACTTTTAATATTTCGCCCAGGCTGTAGATCATTTCTGCTACTGCTGATGTTTCCGGATCAACCCAATTTATGTCCGCATAATAATCGTTAGAATAGTGATGGTCAATGTTGATTTTGAAGTAGTCGTTTATATTTTTTTGTCCGGACCGGGAGACATTAGCACATTCGAGGAGAATAACCATATCAAATTTATCTGGCGGGATTTGACCGATCTTTATTTTTTTAATATCAGGAACCAGGTTGATAGGAAAAGGTGTATTATCCTTATTTATAATCTCTACTTCTTTTCCCAGGAGTTCTCCTATAAAAGCCAAGGCAAGACTCGTGCAGATTGAATCACCATCTGGTCTAAGGTGTGAAGTAATAACAAAACGCTGACTTTCGAGAATTTTTTTACATATCAGATTTGCAGCATCATTTTTCATTTTTTTTAATATCTTCTAAAAGCTTATCGATTTTTTTTTCATATTCAGGATTTTGATCAATAGAAAAAATTAGCATGGGATTATACTTTAATTTAACTTTAGAGGCAATAGATTTTCTCAGGTATCCTTTTTTGTTTTGTAAGAGCTCAAGGATGGCTTCTTGTTGTTCACTACCAAAAAAACTCAGGTATATGTGGGCTGTTTTTAAGTCAGGGGTCATTTCAACCCTCGTGATAGTAATCAATCCAGATGACGAATCTTGAATCCCTTCGATGAGAAGACGGCTGAGTTCCTTTTTTATTAAACTGGCTACTTTTTTCTGTCTTCGAGTCACATTCATTATCGATATATTATCAGAATATTAGAATATATTTAGCCTGAATTATGCATAAAAACTGCCGATGCCATCATTCTCTCTTAATAATATCAATTCTTTAGCATGATCTTACATTATTTCTTGAACATCACTCTGTTTTTTAAATTTATCTATATCAATCATCGGCATTTTTTACTCTTCGAGCGAGCCGATCTCACCGTATCTGCTTCGTTGCAAAGGATTTGCGGTGGAGCACCACAGCTTCATCCTTTACGCCTTGCATCTACGGCGACCTCGACTCGTGAATAATCCAGGTTAGCAAAAAAAATCACAGTATTCCGGCAGTTATTTTGCTACAAGTTTTGTTACGCCTCTTGCTATTTATTATCCCTGTCCTCCATTCCCAGCTTAACTCTTTTTCATTTTTGTTTGTTATTAAAAGTACTGGATTATGTAATCGATGATCTGGCCGTCTATGCTTTTCTCTGCATCCTCTATAATTTTATTAAATATATTTTCTATAGGCCTTTTTTGGTTGTTGAGGGTTACTATTCCGATTTTTGCTCTTTGCCATTTGTCCTGATAGTCAAGCTCGGAAAAAGCCACGTTGTATCTTTTCTTTAATCGATCTCTAATGCTAGATAGCCTTTTTCTTTTTTCCTTTAAAGAATGGGAGTAGGGGATGTATATTTCTAAAGATAATAAGCCGATAATCATTGAGGAAATAAAGAGCCAGATATTACTCTGGCTTTACCTTTTCAGTTAAAAAAGCTTCTATAATATCACCTTCCTGGGTTTCCTTAAATTTTTCGAGGCGGATACCGCATTCGTAATCTTTGGTGACTTCAGTAACATTGTTTTTTAGATGTTTAAGTGAAGATATTCGGCCTTGATGGATTACTTTTTCGTCTCTGATAACTCTAGTTTCTGCATTTCGAGTGATTTTCCCATCAATAACGTAGCAACCAGCAATAACTCCAATCTTTGAAATGCTAAATATTCTTCTTATTTCAGCCCTTCCCAGGTATGTTTCCTTTATGATTGGCTCCAGTAAACCTGACATGGCATTTTTTATGTCTTCGGTTAATTCATAAATAACATTGTAAGTTCTAATTTCTACATTTTCTTTTTTAGCCAGGTTCAGAATTTTCTGGTCAGGTTTGGTATTGTATCCAAGGATGATTGCGTTTGATGCCGATGCCAGAAGAACGTCGGATTCGGTAATCTTCCCTGTGGCTGAATGTACAATTTTTACTTTAATTGTATCACTGCTTAAATTGGGGAGAATGCTGGTGAGAACCTCTGCCGAACCCTTAACATCTGTCTTAATGATAAGAGGGAGCCCCTTGACTTCGCCCTCCTCAATTTTCTTGAATAGTTCGTCCAGTGTGAGGTGTTCAGGCCTTTGAGTTTCTTCTTTTTTTATTTGGGAAAGCCTGTACTGGATGATTTCTTTAGCTGTTTCCAAATCTGAGACGGCTTGAAAAGTATCTCCTGCTTCGGGGACATTAGAAAAACCTAATATTTCAACAGGCATAGAGGGCTCGACTTTTTTTAATGGTTTTCCGTTTTCATCAAAAAGTGCCCTGGTTTTTCCGTAACAGGTTCCGGAGATAAATGCCTCTCCCTGGCTAAGAATACCATGTTGAAGGATGACCGTGGCGACTGCACCCTTTTTGGCATCCAGTCGGGCTTCCAGGACGACTCCTTGAGCTTTAACTTTGAGGTTGGCCTTGATTTCTATAACGTCGCCCAGGAGGAGGATCATATCTAAAAGATCATCCAGGTTTGTTTTTTCTTTTGCGGAGATATCAACGCTGATAACTTTGCCGCCCCAGTCTTCTACTAGCAGGCCTTCCTTTGACAATTGCTGCTTGACCTTGTCAATATCGGCTTCAGCTTTGTCAATCTTGTTGATGGCAACAATTATGGGAACGTCTGCATCTTTAGCATGGCTTATAGCTTCCTTTGTTTGAGGTTTAACTCCATCATCTGCTGCAACAACCAGAACCACTATATCAGTTAATTTTGCTCCACGTGCTCTTAATTGAGTAAAAGCTTCATGGCCAGGGGTGTCGATAAAAGTAATTGGCCTTTTGTCATGATAGACTCTGTATGCCCCGATATGCTGAGTGATTCCCCCGGATTCTTTCCCAACCAAATTTGATTCTCTAATAGCATCCAGAATTGTAGTTTTGCCGTGATCGACGTGACCCATTATGGTGACAACAGGAGGTCTTAAGGTCAGTTCTTTGGGATCGCTTTCTGCCTGGATTTGAATTTCTTTCTCAATTGAAACCAATTCTATGTTAATACCAAATTCCTTAGAAATTTCGCTCGCCAATGATTCGTTGACTACATAATTGACGCTTATGTTGTAACCACCTTCTGTAAGCTTTTCTATGATTTCTTTAGATTTGACTCCTGTCTTTTCTGAGAGCTCTTTTATAGTAAGACCCTCTCTTAACTGGATTTTTTTTTCAGTAGTTTTTTTTGTTTTAGGTTTTGGCTTAGTTTTCTTTTCCTTTTCTTTTTTTTCCATTGGTTTATCGCTTCTCCAGATTCAGGGCTTTCCTTCTTATTCTTCCTTGATTTCAATTTTCCAGCCGATAAGCCTAGATGCAAGCCTGACATTAATTCCCTTTTTGCCAATCGCGAGGGAGAGCTGGTCTTTTGGTAAAATTGCCTGCATGATTTTTTCTTCTTTATCAAGGATAAAGACCTTTGTGACTCTTGCTGGGCTTAAGGCATTTTTGGCATAAATTAGAGAGTTTTCTGACCACTCTATAATGTCGATTTTTTCTCCTTGTAATTCTTTGCTGATGGCCATGATCCTGTTGCCTTTTACTCCTATGCAGGCCCCTATAGGATCAATATCTTTCTCTTTTGTAAGGACCGCTACTTTTGCTCTTTCTCCAGGCTGGTGGACGATATCTTTTATTTCAATCACGCCGTTAGCTATTTCAGGGATTTCCAGTTCCAAGAGTTTTGTCAGAAATTTAGGATCAATCCTGGAAACAGAGACCTGGGGGCCCTTATTATCTCTCCGGACCTGGGTGATTACAGCCTTAACTCTATCTCCCCTCGTGAACTTTTCATTTTTCAGCATTTCTCGAAAAGGAAAAAACACATCAGTCTTATTTACTTCAAGAATCATATTATTGTTCGTCTCGAACCTTCTAAGAACACCCGTTACAATTTCTCCGAGCCGGGGAGCAAAGAGGTCATAAATTTTTTCTTGCTCAGCGATCCTCACTTTTTGAAAAATAACCTTTTTGGCAGATTGGGCTGCAATGCGGCCTAAAGTATCTGAAGGGAGGTCAATCTCAATAGAACTTCCGATTTTTGCTTTGGCATCGATTTCTTTTGCGTCTTCGAGAGGGATTTCAGTCGCGAGATTTTGTGGTTTTTCACATACTTTTTTGACAGTAAAGACTCTTAATTCACCCTTCCCAGGAAGGAAATGGATATTAATTTTTTCGTTATTGTTAAAGTATTGGGATGAGGCAACTTTAAGGGATTCTTTGATAGCATTTACGATGACATCAGTCTCCACTCCTTTTTCTTTGCTGAGTTGTAGAATTGTATTCCACACGTTGACCTTCATCTTTGTGCCTCAATTATACTTACTTACATGGAGTCTAAAGAGGCGAGAATTATAACTGAAATAGGAAAGAATATCAAATTATATGAAGATCAAAGAAGTGGCGTACCAGGCTAACAAGGAGAGTTGAATCAGATAGATGAGATAAATAAAATTTAACGATCGCGGGGGCAAAAACAAGACTGACAACAGCCATAAGCTTGATCAAAATATTCATTGAAGGGCCAGCAGTATCTTTTAAGGGATCACCAACAGTGTCACCGATAACAGAGGCTGCGTGGACTTCTGTCCCTTTACCTCCCAGGTTTCCTTCCTCTATCCATTTTTTGGCGTTATCCCAGGCAGCTCCAGCATTTGCCATAAAAATTCCCATAAGAACTCCGGTTGCAGTCGCTCCTGCCAGAAATCCGCCTAGAGATTCAGGCCCTATAAAAAAACCAACAAGAAGTGGAGCAATAATAGCAAGAAGTCCTGGCAGTATCATTTCTGCCAGGGCACCACGGGTTACTATATCTATGCAGCGGTCAGAATCAGGCCTTGCTTTTCCTTCCATTAATCCTTTTATTTCTTTAAACTGTCTCCTTATCTCGACGACCATTTTATCAGAGTTTTTTCCTACTGCTTTTAGTGTTAGAGAAGCGATAATAAAAGGCAATAAGGCTCCGAGAAGAAGACCGATGACAGTCTCAACATTGGTTAAGCTAATTTTTAACAATTCTTCACCTGCTTTTTTCAGGTATAAATTTACTGTGTTTTGGTAGGCAGAGAAAAGAGCCAGAGCTGTTAAGGCAGCAGATCCTATTGCAAATCCCTTTCCAATAGCTGCTGTAGTGTTGCCTAGAGAATCAAGTTTATCTGTTATTTTTCTGATATTAGGGCCTGCCTTGGACATTTCCGCTATACCACCTGCGTTGTCTGCAATAGGTCCATAAGAGTCAGTGGACATGACAATGCCAATAGTTGCCAGCATTCCCACTGCCGAAAGAGCTATTCCATAAAGTCCTGATAGTTTATAAGAAATAAATATGGCGGCTGCTATAGTGAGCAGAGGGAGGATTGTGCTCTGAAAGCCTACGGCAAGTCCCGTAATGATCGTGGTGGCGCTTCCTGTTTGGGCTGTCCTGGCTATAGTTTTAATAGGAGGGCCAGAAGTAAAATACTCACTTTCCAGTCCTATCAAGACTCCGGAGAGCATCCCGCTTAATACCGCCCAGAAAACGTTTAAGTCTCCCAGAAGGACCTTTACTGAAAAAAAAGCTCCTCCTAAAAACAATAGGCTGCTTATATAATATACATTCCTCAGAGCTGATTGAGGGCTGAATTTTTTTAAAATGTTAATGGAAAAGACTCCTAAAACCGAGCAGAGAAGGCCTACGCCAATTAAAAGCAAGGGAAGGGACATATAATTTAATGCGGGAGTTAAAGTAGAACCTATGGCTATTGATGCTATTACAGAGCCCACATAAGATTCAAACAGATCAGCTCCCATGCCCGCTGTGTCTCCAACATTGTCGCCGACATTATCAGCAATAACACCTGGATTACGTGGGTCGTCTTCTGGGATGCCTGCTTCAACCTTGCCCACAAGGTCTGCGCCAACATCCGCGCTCTTGGTGAAAATCCCACCTCCCACTCGAGCAAAAAGTGCTACGGAGCTGGCACCCATGGCAAAGCCGTTTATGATTACAGGGTCTTTTGTAAAAAAGTAAAAAATACTGATTCCTGCAACACCAAGTGCTGCTACAGAAATTCCCATCACTGCACCGCCTTGGAATGCAATGGTTAAAGCTGTGGGGGTTCCGCCCATAATTGCGCCCTGGGTTGCCCGAACCGCAGAACGTGTAGAGGCTTTCATTCCAATAAATCCTGCAAACATAGAGCAGAAGGCACCAGTAAAAAAGGCAAGACTCGTATAGATGGAGAAGAATTTCCAGAGTACAGCGAAAAGCAAAATAACAAAAATTGAGATATAGCTGTATTCTCTTCTTAAAAAAGTCATTGCACCGGAATGAACCGCTTCTGCGATATCATTCATGGTTTTTGTTCCCTTTGGGTATCTTTTGATTAAAAAATAGAGGAGAATTGCAAAAAATAGTCCCAAGAGACCTAAAATAAAGGAATAAGGAATTAACTTGAGTAATGTCATTGATTTCCCTGCCAAAAAAAATTATATCGATGTATAACATAAATCAAATCGAATTGCAATGAAAAAGCGGTTTGAGTATGCGTATACAAACCCTTAATTTAAAAAAGTTTTGGGAAACAGCTCAGCTCTAAAATGTGGAGGTAGTTCTTTTTTTTGGTGCTTTTGGAATGCAGTTAAAGCGGAGGTTGACGTAGGAGCCGACTTTATTATATTGTTTAATAACATTTAACAGATTATTGCTGGAAGATTGAAAAATTGATAGATGAAAAAGAAGGGAAAATTTGGGCGATCGGAGGTGGTAAAGGCGGCACGGGAAAGACTTTTATCACGAGCAGTATTGGTACTTATCTGGCTAAGAATAGAAGGAGGGTTGTTTTAATAGATGTTGATATTGGCGGAGCTAACCTTCATTCGTTTCTTGGTATAAACAGGCCCAAGAAGTCCCTAACGAATTTTTTTGATATGGGGACACCTCTGAAAAACCTTGCGGTAAAGACTGGAATAGGGAATTTGTCCTTGATATCGGGAGACATCCATTCACTTTCTTCTGACAGCATTAAATTTACTCAAAAGCTCAAGTTATTCAGGCATATTATGAAATTAAACAGGCAATACGTCATTATAGACTTAGGTGGCGGAAGTCATAACAATACTATTGATACTTTTCTTATAGCTGACAAGATGATAGCTGTTGTCGAACCCGAGATAATAGCGGTAGAGAACATGTATCATTTTATAAAAAATGCATTGTTTCGAAAGTTAAGAATGTCGCTGAAAGAGTATGGTTTTAAAGAGATCATTGACCACATGTGGGAAAGAAGAGAAAAATACAGAATAAAAAATTTGAGGGAGCTAATTGATTGTCTTAAAGACAGTTTTTCATACATTGGGGATATTCTTGACAATGAGATATCCGATTTCACGATTTATCTTATACTGAACAAGATAAGAAGTAGCCAGGATATATTTATTGGCTCTTCTTTGAAGAGTATCTTATTGAAATATCTTGGTATAAATGCCAAATTTGTCGGATATATTGAATATGATGATTCTATCTGGAGGTCTGTCCGGGAAAGGCGGCCTTTTATGTTGAATTACTCCTTATCTCGCAGTGCCAAAGAAATAGAGGCCTTTACAGAAAATCTGATACAGGGAAAAGAATTAAAATTAATGAGAAGTTAGTTATGTCCAGAAAAGAAAACAAGAAATATTTTGAGATTCTTGAACTCAGTGCTGATGCATCAACATTAGAGATAAAAAGTTCATACCTGCGTCTCAGGAAATTGTATTCAACAGACTCGATAGCGATATCTCCTATCGCTGATGAATTCTCAGAGAAAAGTAGAAGGGAAATACTCCGCCAGATTGATGAGGCATATGCCAAGCTTATGGTCATGTTAAAAGATGAACAAAGAAAATCAAAATATCATCACAAATCGCTGGATTCTGGTAAGGTCTCCAAAAGGGAAGAGAAAGAAGAGGAATTAAAATTTAGTGGGCAGGTACTAAGGCAAATAAGGAAAAAAATGGGGATACATTTATATGAGGTTGCCCTTGATACTAAGATACGGATAGAACTGCTTAATGAGATCGAACTTGAAAAGTTTAATTCCCTCCCACACGAAGCATACCTGAGAGGACACATTAGTAATTATGCAAAATATCTTTCGCTCGACTCGGAAAAGGTTGCCGATGATTATATGGAGAGGTACTGCGCATGGAAGGGGGGAGATAAGGAGGAGCCTGAGTAAGAGCTCTGATATATATATCATTTTTTTTTGTAAAATTACGATTTCCAGAAAAACTTTTTAATTAAAAATAATGGGCTATAAAAGAGCAAGTTTATACTTTAATTGAACAAAACATAATTTATATCAAATAGTCAGGTAATATTTTTCATTTTTTCTAAAAAGAATGGATTTAAAAAGAAATAAAAAAAGGCAATTTTTCGCCGGAATTTTGTTCATCTTTTTACTTGTTTTTTCGAACTTATTATATTCTGCCCTGCCGTTAGAGGAGAAAAAGGAACAGAATAAAGCCGTTAAGAAGAATAAGCTGACTTTCCTTCCTATAATTTATTACACGCCGGAAACTAAAATTGCCGGTGGTGTGGGGGGATTATATTATTTTAGGACTTCAAAGAGTGATTTAAAATCACGACCTTCCAGTATTCTTATGGATTTTGTCTACACAGGAATGAAACAGGTACTGCTTGAGTTTTACCCGGATATCTATATAGATAGTGGAAAGTATCATCTGATGGGAACCCTCTTTTATAAAAAATACACGGAGAAATTTTTTGGAATTGGCAATGCAACTTCTGACGATATGGAAGAAGATTATAACTTTCGGGTCGCCAGGCTGGACTTATCTTTTTTAAGAAAAGTGAGTGAAAAACTATATTTCGGGATTCAATATGAGTTTGAATATAATAAGATTACCTCAGTAGAAGAGGGTGGACTCCTGGAAAGACTGGATATTATTGGCAGTGAAGGAGGAACAGCTTCCGGTATTGGTGCTGTCCTGAATTGGGACAGCCGTAATAATATCTTTTTCCCTACACAAGGAAGTTTTTACCAGATATCTACAAAGTTTTTTAAGCAGGCTTTTGGAAGCAGTTATAATTTCAACAGGTTCAACCTGGATTTTCGGAAATACTTCCCAATATTTTCTTCACAAGCTTTAGTGCTCCAGGGTTATGCAAATTTAATTACCGGTAATCCCCCGTTCCAACTGCTGTCGTTGTTGGGCGGCCAGAATTTTATGCGAGGGTACTACAAAGGCCGCTACAGGGATAAAAATATGCTTGCTCTTCAAATGGAGTACCGCTTTCCGGTGTGGTGGAGGCTGGGATTTGTAGGATTTTTTGGATTCGGGGAAGTTGCCGAAAAACTCAGTCAATTCAGGATAAACAACTTCAAATTTACTGGGGGATGGGGAATTCGCTATAAGATTAGCCGAGAGGAAGGGACAAATTTAAGATTAGACTTTGGCTTTGGTAAAGGCACTGTTGGTGTATATGTGACAGTAAAAGAAGCCTTTTAAGCTATACCAGCAAATCCGCTCAATCATCCATGTTTTTCAGCTAAGGAATTTTGCTGTCTGGATTCAAACGTCTCTGTAAACAAGCACAGGCAGGCTTGTTATTAAACACGCCTGACAGACCTGATGGGAGTGACAGAATTACGCGGGATAGAGCGGAATAATATTTCTTGCTTCTTCAGGTCTATTTATCTGAAGGTGTGCTTTCCAGTACGGACTTGAGGTCATCTGCGATATTATTTGGCACGTGGATGAACTCAAGGCCAATATCGTATAAAGCATCAGAGTCTTTGGGGTATGCGTCTACCCAAGCTACACGCGCCAGCACCATTGCTGTTTGTCCGGAAGGAAGAAAGATTTCAATATTATGTGTTGACCCTTGTTGGAGAAATTTGTTGCTGTAAATCCGCATGCCTCCAAGGCTTATATCTGGGGCTTGACGTTTTTGTCCAAAGACCTTGGGAGGCCTGTATAAGATGCGGGCTTTCACCCGTGGATAACGCCGTTCCTTATGTTCTGATTCGTTTGATTCTGTCAATGTTTTGTCTTCCTTTAAGTTTTAGAAATTCCATTTTTAAAAAAACAGTATAGGAACAAGATGTTTATGTGTCAAGAGTTTCAATTTATATCAGATAATGTTTAATATATTAGTCCCTTAATCTGCTTCTCCAAAAAGACTGTAGGGGCCGCAGGATGAGATTTGGACATCGACAAACTGGTCAGTAACATTTTTTTGAGATTTGAAGTTTGCAACCTGGTGTCCATCAGTCCGGCCTGTGAAGATGTGAGAATCTTTTTTGCTTTTTCCTGAACAGAGAACTTTTAAAACACGTCCTATAAACGTTTTATTTAACTCTATCTGTATGTTTTTTTGAAGTTTCTGAACCTCTAAAAGCCTCCTCCTTTTCTCCTCAAGCGACACGGTGTCCTTTTCCTGTGATGCTGTTGTAAGGGGGCGAGGGGAGTAGCGAAATGAAAAAATATTTGTGTAACGTATTTCTCTTAGCAGACTCAGGGTTTCCTGGAATTCTTCTTCTGTCTCTCCGGGGAAGCCTACAATAATATCTGTACTGAGGCTTATGTCAGGCATAAGGTCCCGGATGAATGTTATTTTTTTGAGGTATTCTTCCCTTGTGTATCCTCTGTTCATTCTCTTAAGCACAGATGAGGAACCAGATTGAATAGGGAGGTGGAGTTGATGGCATACTTTTTCCGATTCCTTCATTATGCTTGCGGTGTCCTTGCTGAAATTCTTTGGGTGAGATGTGATGAACCGAATCCATTCAATTCCGTTAAAACAGTTGGTTTCCTTTAACAGGGATGAAAAACCTTCTCCTGTCTTGGGATCTTTATAAGAATTAACATTTTGGCCTAAAAGAAATATTTCTTTGTATCCTCGAGATGCAAGATCTTGAACCTCACGGAAAATATTATGTTTAAGCCTGAATTTTTCTCTTCCTCGAGTAAAAGGGACGATACAGTACGAACAGTAATTGTTGCAGCCTTCCATTATGGTTACATAAGCGCTGATGTTGCTTTTACGAAGGGCAAGCTTATGGAGGCTTTCGTCCAATTCTTGACTCCAGTCTGTTGAGATGAATTTTTCTTTTGAATTGCTGTGAATGATGTGAGTGAGCTGGTGATAATTATCAGGACCAAGTACAAAGTCGATAAAAGGCTTTTTATCCAGAAGCTTGCTCTGATGGAGCTGTGCAACACACCCCACGACACCTATATAGACTTTTTTGCCCTTTTTTAATGAAGCCAGGTTCCCTAGATAAGAGGAAAGTTTTTCTTCGGCTTTTTCCCTTACAGCACATGTGTTGACAATTATAAGATCGCTCTTTTCAGGAGAATCTGATTTTTTTGCCCCTGCTGCAGTTAAGATTCCTGCTATACGTTCTGAATCATTCTCATTCATCTGACATCCAAAAGTATGGATATAGAATTTCAGTTCTTTATTGTTTTTTAGAATTTCTTTCATTCTGTATCTTCTGCCTCAGCATTTAAAAGTAATACAATATAATCTCTGAGGAAAAAAAGGCTGTTTAAGACTGACGGTATATTCCCATTTGCAGATTACGGATTGTTCGTCAATCCAAGATTATGGTTGAGCATTTCTCTTGCACTTTTAAGAGTGGATTCTGTGATTCTACTTCCAGCCAGGAGCCGGGCGATTTCTGTCACTCTTTCTTCAAAGGATAGTTTTTTTACTGTGGTAAAGGTTCGTTCTTTGTCTACTTTTTTGTTTATTCTGTAATGATGGGCTGCAAAGGAGGCGATCTGGGGGAGATGAGTTATGCAGATTATCTGATTCTGCTCTGATAATTTTTTAAGCCTTTGAGCAACAAATTCTGCTGTCTTTCCCCCTATGCCTGAGTCAATCTCGTCGAAAATCATGGTTTTTAGTCTTTCTGTTTCTTTCCCAGTGGTTTTTAAAGCTAACATTATACGGGAGAGTTCACCACCGGAGGCGATTTTTCTTAATGGCCTCAACTCTTCACCTGGATTTGGACTTATAATGAATTCCACCTCTTCTGTCCCGCTCTCCTTCACTTTATCCATCGTTTCTAGGCTGGGTACTGAGGTTTCGATCTTTATTTTAAACTGTCCTTTTATCATGCCAAGAAGGGCTATTTCTTTTTCAACCTGCTTTTCAAGTTTGTGTGCGCTTCTTATTCTTAAAGAAGAAAGCTCTTTTGTGTTTGTTTTGTATTCGCTGAATTTTTTTTCAATCTCTGTTTCTAACTCTTGAAGTTTTTCTTGGCTACTGCTGAGAGTTTTGTATTCCTGTTTAGCCTTTTCAAAATAAGAGAGGATATCCTTGATGCTGTCCCCATATTTTCTTTTTAACTTTTCTATCTGGCTTAAACGTTCCTCTAGTTCCTCTAATTTTTCTGGAGCTGAGCTCTGTTTTTCTTTAAATTTGATTAAAAAATCGGAAAATTCTCCGATAGTTATGGAAAACTGGTTAATAACATCATTTGTTTCTTTAAATGTTTTATCAAAGTCAACAAGGTCGCTTACAATATCCTGGAGCTGGACTAAAAGAGCAGAGATTGAGTTTTCTTGACTGTAAGAGGTGTTTAATGCTTTTTCTACAAGAGAATTGATCTTCTCAGAATTTTTTAGGATATTCCTGTTTTGGTGAAGCTCTTCCTCTTCTCCCTCTTTGATATTTGCTTTTTCTATTTCTTTTATCTGGAAGTCGAGAAAATCGAGGCGCTGTTCTCTTTCTCTTTCTTTTGTCTCGAGTTCTTTTTTTTCTCTGATAAGCTTTTTAAGTTCTTGAGCTGTGTGGGCAACCTTCTTTTTTAGTGAAAAAGCATTGGCATAATCATCAAGATAATTTAATTGGTACTCAAGTTGAAGAAGGAAAACATGGTCATTCTGGCCGTAAATATCAACCAGATTTCCACTTGATTCTTTGAGTTTTTTAACCGGGACAAGAATTCCATTTAAGTACCCTTTTCCTGTTCCCTTTTCAGGAATCTTTCTTTGAACGAACAGTTCATTTTCTGAGTCAGGTAAGGAATTTTTTAAATCTACCCTGTCTTTGAGGAGTTGGAAGATGGTCTCGACCGAGATTTCTTTTTCGCCCGTTCTGATCATATCCGGAGAGCCTTTCTCTCCCATGACCAGTCGTATTCCGTCAATGATGATGGATTTTCCCGCTCCCGTTTCTCCGGTCAGGATAGAGAATCCATCTTCAAGGTCAAGTTCAATATCTTCTATGATGGCAAGGTTTTTTATGTGAAGGGATTTAATCATCTAATAAGAGCTTTTTTAATATAGTTATTTTTTTAGTTGTGATTATAATAGGAACAAGCGCCTTTTCCATATTAATTCGGCCATATCCGATGAATTCGTCCTCACCTAAATAATTTGTAGAGTTAACATCATCCGCTGAATAGCGGATGATATACATAATATCGTCAACACTGAGGGTTGGTTTTAAGCCTTTTATAAGAGCAGCTAAGCCTGAAACGTGAGGCGCTGCCATGGAGGTCCCATCACCATAGGCATAGGGGAGTGAATCCGGGCCCCAATACCAGGTTGGGACAAGGCTGATGATCTGATCTCCTGGGGCTGCGACATCCACTTCAGGGCCATAATTGGACCAACTCACCCTCAAATCGTCGTAGTCTGTTGCTGCCACGGCAAGGCAATAATCTTCGTAAGCAGCAGGATAAAGAACAGATCCCCCATCGTTTCCGGCTGCACAAACAACTACAATATTATTATCATAGGCGTACTTTACGGCCTCTTGAAGAGATAATGAGAACACATCTCCTCCTACACTGAGGTTGATCACATCGGCTCCGTTATCCGCTGCCCACCTAATTCCGTCGATGATATTGGCGTAATCACCCCAGCCTGTGTCATCAATAACTTTTACGGGTAAAATCTTGCAGTTCCAGGCTACTCCGGCAATGCCTTCTTCGTTGTTTGTCTCAGCTGCAGCGATTCCAGCCACATGGGTTCCATGGAAAAGGTCGTCGGTTGCATCAAAATCATCATTGACAAAATCGCGGCCGTTTGATTGGATTTTGTCATTTATATCAGGGTGGTCCATGTCGACACCGGAGTCCACAATAGCAATAATAATGTCTTCGTCTCCTTTTGTTTCTACCCAGGCTTCTCTGGCTTTGATGTCTGCCCTTGATTGCCCTTGCTGGGGGCTTCCTGCAGGCCCAAATTCTTGACCTGAATTATAAAGAGCATATTGCTCACTAAATAAGATATCATTTGGTGTTACAGTAATATGAGCCCTGTAGTTTGGCTCTACATATTCCACATCAGGATTACGGCTCAACACATGCAGCATCTCTTCCACAGTTGTGCCCTCCGGGATTTGAAGTTGATAGATATTCAGCCTCGGGATTCTTTTAAGTTTTTTTGACCGGTAGGCAGCAATAGTGACCTCCACCATAGGGTCTGAAAGTGTGGGCTTGAATTTGACCAGAACTTGATCCTGAACATATTGTTCTCCTTTTAGGCGAAAAGGCCTGCCCTCATTAATAGATCTGATCTGTGGTCGGGAAAAATCCGGTCTTTGTTTTCTTCCTCTATCAGGCCTGGAGCGGTCAGAGAATACAGAATGGATTTCTCTGATTTTTTGTACTCGGCGATCTGTTATAAGACTTTCTAATTCTTGCTCAGAAAGAGAAGATTTAGGTTTAACTGGGTCTTGTGTCGGGGTAATATGTTCCAGCTTAGAACTTAGAGTTTGATTTTTGTTTATAGGTTTGGTTTTTTGCTGGGAAATTGGGGGATTTGGCTTTTTAGCTTTCTCAAATCTGAAATGTTTTAAATTTGCCGGAAAGAGTAAGAAAGGAAAAATAACAAAAGCAAATATTATTTTCTCTTTTTTCATAATTTCCTCCGTAAAGGATCAAAAAGAATACATGGCTTTAATCATGAATCCTAAATCAACTCCATCTTTATAAGGCATAAAGTTACCTTCGGCTTTAAAACTCAGGGCTTCAGTGACAATAAAGTTAAATCCAAGAGAAGTTGAAAATGAGCTCTCTCCAGAGATTTTTTTATCTTCACTTCCTGTTAAGTCCTGAATTGTCTGGTCCATCTTGAACTTTCCCCAGAGTTTGTTGAAGCCCAAATAAAGATAAGGATATATAGGAGCAAATCCTTTATAAGTAAAAACAGGGCCTACTGAAAACCTCATCCAGCTTGACTTTCCCTCTGTTGTCCCTTCCACTGACAGACCTGGAATTTCCCATTCCTCTTTGCTTCCGAGATAAACGAAGAATTGGGCCTGCCCATCTATCACGAGGTCTTCGTTGGAAACAAAACTTTTCCTGATTTCGCTTCCCAGGAGATATCCTCCAATTTTTCCGACTCCCAGTTCTAAGGAAATTGGGAGTTCTCTGAATTCCAGTTCGTCGTAATTCGTGAATGAATATCCGAATATAAGAGCCAGAGATAACCCGTTCGGGATTTCAAATTCAGTGTTAAATGTGAAAAAATAAGATTTGAGCTTGGAGGTGTACTCGTCTTCGTCCCAGCTTATGGTTCGGGAAAAATATTCATAGCTAATCCCCGGTTTTATAGATATGTTCTGAAAGAGTCCTTCTTCTTCCTGGAGCTGGGCTGAGGATAGGCAGGTTATAGTTAAGGTCATCAAAATTATTAAAAAGGGAAGATAAATTTTTTTCATTTAAATCTCCTGTGCTTTAATAATAAACAAACTTTTATTTTAAATGAACTACTTTTTCTTTTTTGGTATTTGCTTTTCTATTTCTTTGAGTCTTTTTTGAGCCTTTTTTGCAAATTTGCTTTCTGGGAAATCAGATATTAATTTTGTGAAGTATGGGATACTCTGATCAGTCATTTTAGCTTTTAAATAACTATTACCCATATAATAATAAACTCTATCCATTTTTGAAAAATTTGGATAATTGGCCACTATCTCAAGAAGTCTTTTTACAGCCGCTCTATAAGCTTTCACTCTGTAATAATGGACTCCAATATGGAGAGAATGAGCTGCTAATCTATCTTCACAATCTGCTATTTTCTCCTGTGCAGATTTTGCTTCATTGCTTAGCGGATAATTTGTAACAACTTTTTTAAATTCTTCCAGAGCCCGCTGTGTTTTTGACTGATCTCTTCCCGGTTTGAGGATTTTTTTATAAAAAGTCATGCAAATTTGATGCTGGGCATAGGGAGCAGAAGGACTGATAGGAAAAAGAGAGATGAATTCTCTGTATTCAGAGGCAGCAATAATCATATTTCCTTCGTCTCCTTTTTGAAAATATGAGTCAGCAATAGCAAGTTTAGCCTGTTGTGCGTAGATGCTTCGAGGATATGTATCGATAACCTGTCTGAAATAGAGCCGGGCTCTCTCAGGATCTTTCTTGACATATTTTTCTCCTTCCCTATAAAGACTTTCATCTGAAGTAGCAGCCTCTGGCGAAATCTCTGGTTTTTTTCCCCTGCACCCGGAATCCACCAAAAAACATAGGACCGATAATATTAGAACAAGCGTTAATTTTTTTTTCGTATTATTCATTTTTTTTATAAACTTGATGCCTCACGTCAAGAAAAATAGAGCTTTTGGATCCATTTCCACTCTTCATTGAGTCCATCCTGGAGTTGAACTTGAGGTGTATAGTCGAGATCTTTTTGGGCTTTTTTTATGTTGGCATAAGTATGAGGCACGTCTCCTTTTTGTTTTTTTTCTTTAGAGATTTTTATTTTTTTCTGGCATATCTTTTCTAAAATAGGAAAAATGTCTTCAATTTTTTTTCGATTTCCCCCTCCAATGTTGTATATTTCACCGGCTTTTCCTTTATTAATAGACGCAAAATTGGCATTTATGATGTCATCGATATAAGTAAAGTCTCTGGTTTGTTTTCCATCTCCATAAACAGAAATCTGTTTGCCTTCTGCAATATTCTTGAAAAACTTATGAAAGGCCATGTCCGGGCGCTGTCCAGGACCGTAAACCGTGAAAAATCTAAGGGAGGTTGAAGGAACTCCGTAATTTTTAAAGTATAAAAGACAGAGATGTTCTGCTGCTAGTTTAGTTACCCCATAAGGTGAGAAAGGGTAGAGAGGACTATTCTCGGACATTGGAAGTTCCGTGCAAGCCCCATAGACTGAGGAAGACGAAGCATAAATAAACTTTTTTAATTGACATTCTTTAGCCGCTTCCAGCAATTTTTGAGTTGCTTCTATGTTATTTCTTGTGTAAAAAGAAAAATTCTCTCCCCAGCTTTTTCTGACTCCTGCCTGGGCGGCATGATGAAAAACGTAATCTGTATTTTTTAATAATTTTTTTAAGTCCAGATCATTCAAATCTCCGGAAATGAATTCGAAATTTTTCTCATTTATCAGAGGTTGAATGTTTTTTTCTTTTATCCACTTTGCATAAAAATCAGTAAATGAATCGGTCCCTATAACAGAAAATCCTTCTTTAAGGAGTCTGCGACATAGGTGCGAAGCAATAAATCCCGCAGCGCCCGTTACAAAACAAATCATGATTTCTCGAATTTTTTTACTATTTCTTTCATTTTTTGAATAGTTTCTCTGGGATTTTTTTCCCCAAAAATAGAGGAGCCAGCAACTAAAATTTCTGTGCCATCCATAATGAGTTCTTCCATATTCTCAAGTTTTACTCCTCCATCGATTTCTATTGGAATTTGAAGCTTTTGACCTTGTATCCAATTCTTGAGCTGAGATATTTTAGAGTGACAGGATTCTATAAATTCTTGTCCTCCCCAGCCAGGATTGACTGTCATAAGAAGGATAAAATCCAATTCTTTTAGAATATCATGCATCAGGTGAATAGGTGTGGCGGGATTTAAAGCAACTCCCGCTTTCTTGTTGAACTCTTTAATGAGAGTGATGTCTTTGTGAAGATGAGTTGAAGCTTCAAGATGGATGGAGATCATATCTGCCCCGGCTTCATGAAAGAGAGGAATGAAAAACCTTGGGTTTTCGACCATGAGATGAACGTCCAAGGGCAATGATGTTATTTTCTTCAGTGCAGCTACAAGCTGAGGTCCAAAAGTAAGATTTGGGACAAAATGTCCATCCATAATATCTATATGGAGCAAGTCAGCTCCTGCTTCCTCAGCTATCTTGGCAGCATCTTCAATTTTTGCAAAGTTGGCCGAAAGAATTGAAGGAGCAATTTGTATCATTATTTACTAACCTCCAGGTTGATTGGATAATTTTTTTGAATGAGGTAGCCATGAAGGGGTTGTTGCTTGATGATGATTCCGGAATCCAGCCCGGGGTAGGAAGTATAACGTAAGTTCGCTACTCTGAAATCCAATTCTTTTAGTTTAGCAATTATAGTGACTGCATTCTTGCCGATAAGATCAGGCATGAGATACTTATCTTCTTCCTCTCCCTGGCTGACAAGAAGACTTACAGGGAAATTCCTCCCGACTTCTTCAAGAGCTTGAGGATTTTGAGCAAAAATTTTTCCAGCTGAATAATCGGAAGTATGTACTTGAGACACTTTACCCTTGCGTATTCCTGCATCTTTAAGAGCCTGGTTTATAAGCTGGAAACTTTTTCCTATAAGTCCAGGGATAATGACCTTATCTTTTCCAGAGCTCAGGATAACTTTGACCTCTTTGTTAAATTTTACTTTTGAACCTGAGGGAGGGTCCTGGAAAATAATTCTTCCCTTTTCCCAGTGGGTGTCGTACTGTTCTCCTTTGTTAGCGATCGTAAGACTTTTTTTTGCGAGCGAAATTTTTGCCTCTGCCATAGTTTTCCCTGCAAGATCTGGGATAGTAACCATTTCACCTTTAAGGATTATCCGAAAAGATATGATGGTGCTCAAAAAGAAGATTATAAAAAAAATGACCGTATAAAGTGTGGAATTGAAGATCTTTTTTGCTTTCATTAACAAATTCAAAAATTACGCGGTCATTTTTATTAATACCATAGATTTATAACCAAGTAAACGGGAAAAAAGTTTCCGGAAAAAATGAAACAAAAATAGAACCGTCCTCATTTTAGATGCATTTTAGATGGAAAAGGGAGAGCAAAACTAGACTTGGTTTTAAAAGGATTTGCTGAGAGAGTAGATTTTTTTTATAATGGGGCATCAAAGATAAGGAGATAAAGTCATGGGTGAATATTCGGATTTTCGAAGTGATACAGTCACTCGGCCTACAGAAAACATGAGAAAAGCAATGGCCGAAGCCGTTGTAGGAGATGATGTCCTTGGAGATGATCCTACTGTCCAGGAGCTGGAGTCTTTAGCAGCAGAAAAAATGGGCAAAGAGGCTGCGTTATTTGTCCCATCTGGAACCATGGCAAATTCTATTGCCATAAAGGCTTGGACAAGAGAACTAGATGAAGTCATTGTGGAGGAACGGGCTCATCTCTACAACATGGAATCCACTCATATGACTTTTATTGCAAGAGTGCTGCCCCGGCCAATCCCTTCTAATCGAGGAGCTATGGATCCGGAAGAAGTGGAGAAAAATATCAGAAAGCCTTCAGTACATATTCCTCGCACATCGCTTATTTGTGTTGAGAACACTCATAATAACTGGAGTGGAGCTGTTGTACCGATGGAGAATTTAGAAGCTATCAGGAAGATTGCAAATAATCATGATATAAAAATTCACTTTGATGGAGCTCGTATCTTCAATGCAAGTGCTGCTTCTGGTATTCCTGTTAAGGAATATGCAGCTATTGGAGACTCGATAATGTTCTGCCTTTCCAAAGGGCTCTCCGCTCCTGTAGGCTCTCTTTTAACAGGGCCGAAGGAATTTATCGATTTTGCTCGCCGTGTGAGAAAAGCGCTTGGAGGAGGTATGAGACAAGTCGGGGTTCTGGCTGCTCCGGGTATAATTGCCTTAACTGAAATGGTGGACAGGTTAAACGAGGACCATAAAAGAGCAAAAAAACTGGCTTTAGACATTGCCGAGTTGCCAGGGATCTCTTTAAATCCGGACCACGTTCAAACGAACATTATTATATTCGGTTTTAACCATCCTAAAATATCAATTCCTGAATTTTTGACAAAATTAAAAGACCGCAAGATCTTAGCATTGGCTACTTCAGAGGGGAGGATTCGTTTTGTAACTCACAAGGATATAAACGATAAGGATATAGAGAAAGCTGTTTCAGCATTCCGTGAGATACTCGGCTGAAAAAACATAATACATGGAACATAGATAACAAAAAGAAAGTATTCTAGGATGACCTCGCTCCCTTCAGATTTTTCACGCCATTCCTTCCTCAATCTATTTAACGCATAAACGAAGGGCAGTGGGTGAGAAAAACCGTTTGAAGGAGAGCTCAGGTCAGCAGGTTCAAAAACACGCAGCTTTTGCCCCAGCGAGGCAAAAGCTACTCGGTTTCAGGCTTCGCTCTCACAAAATAGGGACTGCCCCTATTTTGTGAACCATGCCCGCTTTGCCTTCAAACGGTTTTTTTTACCTGCTGGCCTTCGCAAAATTAAAATATTTATCTTACTGGGGCAAAAGTTGCGTGTTTTCTGAATCCACTGACCTGAGTTTAGACATACTCGATGTCCGGCTTCGCCGGATACCCTCAAAGAGCGATTCAGGAAGGCTAAATCTTCAATGGTCGCTTCATCCATCCCAGAATACTTATTTTTAATTTATCAAAACATGTTTTGCTTTTACAAAATAGAAGGGAACCATTTGAACAAATGCGGAGAAGGAAAATTAAGTATTTGATTCTGTAGCAGGGGGCAGTTTTTTCTTCTCGCCGAATAAGGCCTGTTCTACCAGTTCCGCAAGGTCCCAGATTTTCAAGTCATCCTCCATGTTTTTATCCTTGATCGCATCATCGAACATAGTGACACAGAAAGGGCATGCAGTAGTTATCCATTCAGGGTCTGTGGCCAGTGCATCTTCCAGACGCTGAATGTTGATTCTTTTCCCGATCTTCTCGTCCATCCACATCCAGCCTCCCCCTGCACCACAACACATAGAGTCGATTCTGGAGCGTCTCATCTCTCTTAGATCCAGAGAGGGGATAGACTGGAGGATTTCTCTTGGAGGATTGTATATGCCGCTGTACCGTCCGAGGTAACATGGGTCATGATATGTGGTTCTTTTGGCCAAGCTGTGTTCAAGTTTTAAACGTCCGTTTTGGATGTTTTCCTGTAGAAATTCTGCATGGTGAACTACTTTGCAGTTGAAGCCAAGCTGAGGATATTCATTTTGGAGAGTGTTATAGCAGTGAGGGCAAGTGGTTAAAATCCTTTTTATGTTGTAATGGTTGAACGTTTTTATATTAGCCTGAGCAAGAATCTGATATAAATATTCGTTGCCCAACCGTCTTGCGGGGTCACCACAGCAGCCCTCCTCTAAGCCTAAGATGGCGAACTTGATTCCAAGATGGTTTAGGATTCTGACCATAGCTATTGTGACTTTTTTGTTACGGTCATCGTAAGAACGAATACAGCCTACAAAGAACAGGTACTCAATATCCTCCCCCGAAGCCTCAGATATAATGGGAACGTCCAGTTCCTTTATCCAATCAGCCCGGGAATCACGTCCCATACCCCATGGATTTGAGTTTGTTTCCAATCCTTTAAAAGCAGTTGTTAGTTCCTCGGGAAATTTGCTCTCCATGAGCACTTGATAACGTCTCATATCCACGATTTTATCCACATGTTCGATAAAAACAGGGCAGTGCTCCATGCAAGAACGGCAAGTGGTGCAGGCCCAAAGTGCTTCTTTTTCTATGAGATTTCCTATAAGAGGTGGAACTTCCTCAGCTTCAGTATTCTTAGACTTAGCCTTAAGAATCTGGGGGGCCCGTAAGTGAAGGTGGTCTTTTAAATCTAAAATGATCTTTTTTGGAGATAGCGGCTTTTCGGTTATATGGGCAGGACAGAATTCCTGACACCTTCCACAGCGAGTGCAGGCATCAAGATCCATGAGATGTTTCCATGTAAACTCCTCAATTTTTGCTATGCCAAAACTTTCTGCCTTCTCATCTTCAAGGTCCATAAAAGAGAGTGCTCCCTTTGGATCAAGGGACCGGAAGATCATGTTCATTGGAGAGCTGATTAGGTGGAAAAGTTTGGAGAAAGGGATATAAGCGATTGTACAAAGGACGAGAAAAAAGTGGATCCGGAAGATTATTTTAGCCAGGAGGCTTTTAGTGCCAGCGCTCCAGCCTGCCGTGTTTATCAGGGTAGCCAGGGCCTTTCCCACGGGCGCCCATGTTTGTGTGTCCTTGCCAATCACGGACAGTCTTAAACTTTCGAGAAAAATCCCTGTCAAGAAAATTAGCAGAATAAGAGCGAGAACTTTAAAATCCTCGGGCTTGTTATCAAGCCTGGATGGACGAGTTACATAACGACGATATAGAGTCAGGAGTAGGGATACGATCGCCAAAATTGCGATAATATCAAGAGAAAGCGACAGAAGCCGGGCCATTAAAACAGGTAATGTAAACATGAACTGGGCAATAAAGATAACTCCAAATGGAATAATAAAGCCCAGGAAAATACATAGATGCAGAGAACCAGGATATAAATCTTGTAGAATCTTGCGGTGAGCGAAACCCTCTACCAGGAATGATTTTATCCTCGCTCCCATTTTATCAAATCGTTTGTCTTCTTTTCCTATGCGCCACAGCTTAAAGTGTTTAATTGTTCCCCATGAGAAGATATAAATAGCGAGGAAGATAAGGAATATATCGAATACTTTAATCATTTTATTAAATTATGTTGTTTGTGTTTATATCTTAAACTCTATTCATTTTTAATCTTGGCCGAGACTGAACTTTGTTTCCGGACAGGCAGGTCCTGAGGGTTGACTGTCCAAGACTTACCAGGTGCCAGCATCACATCATGACAATTAAGGCATTTCTGATTCTTTGGTGGACCTTCGAATTCCCTCAAATGGCAGTTGAGGCATTCCCAGACCGTAGGACGATTTGTGCCGCCTGTTTTATACTCATGTGCTGCTGTGCGATGGCAGTCCACACAATTCAGGCCCTCACCGTAGTGAATGCGGTGATTGAAGTTAATAACCTTTTTTATAAGCTTATAACCTAAATTGAGCACTTCAGGGTGGCAATCCAGACACCTCTGGGAGGTCAGCTCGTCATCTGCAAGATATTCAGGAGGGACAAGCTGATCGCGGGCATGTCTAAATATATTCCACTCCTTGGGAATTACTTTAATTTCTCTTGAGTGGCACTCATAACATTTTGTTTGTTCTGCTGGATGTCCTTGTGACTTTATCCACATTTCTCTATGTTCGGGATGGCATTGCCTGCATACAAGTTCATTTGTTCCCGAATAACGCACAAGGTAGGAAGTGATGCCAGCTGCGCCGACAAAGACGAAGAGTAATATAAGGATAAGGACTATTTTGAATTGTTTTTTATATTTTGGGAAAGACATTTTTGATTTATCTTACATCAATACTGAGTATATATATCTCTGGCGTCTCTTTACCTTGGGGAGGGCCAATAAGCAGAGCTTTGTCTCCGGCTAAGCTAATGATTTTTGGTTCCCAGAAAGCCGGGTGACGAGGATAATCCATGGGCACCAAGCCCGCGATATAACCAGGAGTTTGCTCATCAAATGCTACCTTTTCCACGCCATTTATTAAGTCAAGGATCATTCCTTTGTAAATATTCTTAAAGAGGATGTATCGGCCATTTCCTGACATGTCAGAAAGCTCGACTCTAGGTGCTATCCTGGATTCGAGAAGTTTTAGCCCTGATCCGTCGTTATTCATTTTATAGGTTCCCATGCCATTTTTTTCTCTTCCGTTATAGAAGAAAACGATCTTTTTGCCATCGTAACTAATGTCCGCCAGGCTGAACCATCGGTCGTGAAAATCCGTAATTCTCGTAATCTCTTTTCCGTTCCAATTTGTTATATAAAGGTCGTAGTCATTTATATCTTCAGATGACTGTGCACCGAACAGCAGCCATTGCCCGTTTCCACTCATACAAAACGCCCATCCTCCTCCGTTAAGCGGTCGACGCGGTATTGAAGGCCATGTCCATTCACTCCCATTAAAATCAGGGGCCAGAATAGTTCTATGTTTTTTGCTTAAGGTGTCTAAAAGGGCTATCCCACTCGGACTGCCATATCTCCTTGGTCCTAAGTGTCCTTTAACTACACAAACGATACGGGTGCCATCACTGCTTATTGTGTAATTGGATACTCGCTCCCAGTCACTGCTTGTAAAATCCAGTGATTTTAGGTTTTTTCCTTTTAATGCATCAAAAGGGAAATTTATAATTCGGAAATCGGTCCCGTCCGTATTCACCACTGCTAAATAATGGTCTAGAATAAAAGCGGGCTTGCTCAAGCTCAAGGAAAATACTGCAACTCTGCCGTTTCCGCTTAAGACAGGGGGTTTTGTTCCGACAATTAGGGGTATATCTTTATATGGAGTTGGTGCTGTGTTTTCTCCATCACGGAAAAGGTCTTTTTCCTTTCCATTTTCAACATTCATCAATCTTACAGCTTTTGTTGTTTCTTCACCGTTCTTGATTTCAACTACATAAAGCATCCATCGGCCGTCATCACTAAGACATGGATAATGAACCAAATCATTCCCTGAATACGTAAGTCTTCTTATATTAAGTTGGTTCTCTAAAGCTCCAATCTGGATGGGTGATACAACCATCCAAAGAATGGAAATAACTAGGGCAGCCTGTATGTATTTTTTTATTAAAACCTTCATCTTTGTTCTCCAAGTATAAATTGGTTATATTTTCTCTATACGTACTACTGTATCCTTTAAACACGGGCCTCCACCGATAGGGTCAATCTTTCTTTCGATGATCTCGTTGGGATTCACACCATTTCCTTTTTTATCCCACCAGAGGAGATTGGTATCTCGGTCATAGCTCTTAAAACGCTTAGCCTTTGCTATATTTCCAACTGCCGTATGACCAAAACCTTCAGCAAGGGCAACAGAGTTGGGGTGAATCCGGTTGGTTACTAGTACACGGACTGTTAAACTTCCCACAGGAGAAGAAATCCGGACCCTGTTCCCGTTCTTGATGCCTAACCTGTTTGCAACATCCTTGTTGATCCAAAGGCGGTTTTCATGAAGTATCTCCTGTGTCCATTTGCTGTTGGCAGTTCCTCTGGCGCTCAGGTTGGATTTGAATGTGGTAAGGATGAACTCATCTCCTTTCTTTTTTTCATGTTTGGCTATAGATTGATACTCTGGCAGAGGAGAGTGATTATTTTGCTTTAATTTGTTGGAGTATATCTCTACTTTTTGGGCCTGAATAGGAGGGATACTACTGGTGCTGGATTGGTTATATTTTTTTAAAGAAGTGTCGACCCAGAAGCCATCACTCTTTAAGTTGTTAAAATCTTTTTGTTTTTTAAGATTAGGTATTGAAGAAAAAACTTTAGAAACATAATCTTTTGTATCCTTGAATGGGAGAGCTTTTACTGTTTTTCCGCCAATTCTCCGGGATAGTTCCAGACAAAAGTTGCCGACCTCTTTGGCCTCGCCTTTTGGCTGGAAGCTGGGTTCAAGGAGCTTTCCTACTTCAAAAGCAGGGGACCGTAAAACTTCTGCAGTGCTTAATAGGGATACAACTGGCTGTCTGAGATTCAAGATGGGAAACATGTCCAGGGGAGGAGCGCAACATAATCCCCATCCTTCCAGATAAGTAGCAGCAGGAAGAACCATGTCAGCTACCATGGCTGTTTCAGTGAAATGAGTATCCATTACAACGAGGAAAGGCACTTTTTTTTCGTCTTTAAGGAAAGTTTTTGTTGATTCACAGTCAGGGTTAGAATAGGCTGGATTAGAGAGATAAGCGAAATAGGTGTTAATTCTTGTACTTGATTCCTCTAGCTCTTTAAAGTTTTTACGTTGTTTTGGCCGGAGTTTGTACAAAGGATTTGCTGTTTGCTGGTTTTTGCCAGGAAGGCGGGGAAAGAAAAGACCTCCTTCTTTCTCAAGGTTTCCGATGAGCCAGTTCAGGAGAGCTATACTTCTTACATTCTGGAATCCATTTTTTTGGTCGCTTATTCCTCCACCTATTATGGCTATAGAGGGTTTTAATGTGGCAAATTCCACGGCAAGATGTTCGATGTCCGCTGCCTTGATATTGCTCTCTTTTTCTGCAGCCTTGAGAGTGAATCGGGAAAGATGGTCTTTTAACTTGGACAGGGAAAAGTTAGTCTTTTGGTTCAAGAAACTATTATCTGCAAGCCCTTTCTCCACGATCACTTTAGCCATTGCCAGGGCTACGATACTATCGGTTCCGGCTTTGATGGGATACCATGTATCACTCTTGGCCGCTGTCTCAGACATCCGGACATCAAATGTGACAAGCCTGGCCCCTTTTTCTACTTGGGCAAGAACTAATCGTTGAGCTAAACCTAGAAAATGGTCGTGGTTTGCATAAGGATTGGCGCCAAAGTTTAAGATAGTGCGGCTTCTCCCGATGTCCTCGATAAGGGATGGAGACCCTATCATAGATGTGAAGGCTGTGTCGTGATTGAGGTTCTTTAATGTGGGCCTGTCGATAATATGTGTTAGTCCAAGTGCAGCAGTAAATCTGTCAAGGAGCGGGTCTTCATAGCCAAAATCAACAACAAATTCGCTTGTCCTGTTTTTCTGTAACATTTCGTTAATGCGCTTTTCCAGGGTGGAATACACTTCATCCCAGGTGATTCTTTTCCACTGTCCATCTCCCCTCGATCCCAGTCTTTTCATGGGAAACAATAATCTTTCGGGATCATTAACCAGGTTTATTCCTGCAAGCCCCTTGGCACATATACTTCCATGGTTATTGGGATGGTTTGGATTTCCGAGGATCTGGACAAGCCGTTCTCCATCTAGATAAGCGATAACCCCGCAGCCAGCAGGACACTGTTCACAAGTTGTGGGGATAGCACGTAGAGGCTTGAGCGAAGTCCGGGAGACTGCGGTTATCTTTTTATAATCGGTGCCACTCTGGATCGTGCTAAAACCTGCTGCTGTGCCTGTTACCCAGACCAATCCTGTTTTCATAAACTTTCGTCTGGACATCTTTCTTTTTGACATGCTTTAAGATCCTTTTATAACAAAGGGAGGAATTCTCCACCCACAACAACGATATATCTCATGAAAAATATTCCAAAAATAACTAGAATTGAGGCTATAATCACTGTGGTTAATCTCCTGAACCCGGGTACAGCAAGGAGAATGAACGGCAAAATCTTACCGAGCAGATTTTCAACGAGGAGGAACAGGATGCTGAATTTACCGCTTAGGATCAGATGAGCAGCTGCCTGTGCATCTGAGTGTGATATAGCCAGGACAATAAGGTCGCTGCCTACGAGAAAAAGGTCGAATACAATCATCCATGCAAGCAGCTTGCCGAGATTCAAAATCAGCTCCTGGTTGATCTTTTTTTCTTTAGAGAAAAAACGGTCCTTAATAATACACACAAGGATCATGAGCGCAATACCTGAAACAATGGCTGAAGCGAGGAAGAGTATTGGCATAATGGCTGTATTCCAGAGAGCTCTTGCCTTGCCGAATGCCAGGATGAATCCTGTATAACCGTGGACTGAAATAGCAAGGGGAATACCGATGAGCCCGAATATACGAGTGAGTTTTATGTGCCCTTTAAACATGAAATAGCCATAGATAATACAATTGATTGGATAGAGGACCAGTAAAAATGAGCCCCAAGTGATAGGAGATGCCATGTTGAGGTAAACAAAAAGGTGCCATGCTCGATGAGGCATTCCTATATGAATAAGAAGAAAAAATGGGGCTATAACAAGGAGGACCGTTGCCAGGACAACGCCGACTTTGCCAATGGATTTGTACTGGTCCATGCCAAAGCTATATGCCAAAGTAGATAGAATGAACGATCCTGCACTCAAGCCGGTCAGATAGAAATAAATTGCGATATTCAGACCAAATGCGTCCTGATGAAAGATATTGTATAAGATCTGAGTGTCCACAATACTCCTTTACAGCTTAACCACTCTACTGACGGCTAAACCTCCTTGTTTACTGCGGTATGTAAAAGCAGGTGGCAAAATAACCACCTTAAAATTTCTTCTTTCATTTTTCCTCTTCTATCTTTATAGCCTCCACGGCTTCTATATCCAGACCGATATAAAATGTATGTGGCTCGGTTCCTATTTCAGGTTTGATAACCTGGATTGCATTCTTGGCTAAAGCCTTTGAGATATCACTTTTTGGATTATTCAAATCACCGAACATAATGGCTCCAGCAAGGCAGGCCAGGACACATGCAGGCTTGAGACCGGCATCCACTCTATGAAAACACCAGTAACATTTCTCTGCGATTTTTTTTATGGGATTGATATACCTCACTCCATAAGGGCATGCGGCCATACAATACCGGCAGCCAATGCATCTGTGTGGGTCAATATAGACTATTCCGTCCGGACGCTTGATACTGGCATTGACCGGGCAAACTGTAACGCAGATAGGATTTTCACAATTGTTGCACACAATAGGGAGAAAATATTCCTTTGAATGAGGGTATTTCCCTTTTTCCACCCTTTTTACCCAGCTTCTCCAGACGCCGAGTGGAACATCGTTTTCGCTCTTACAAACAACAGCACAAGTGTTGCACCCAATGCACTTCCTCAGGTCGATCAACATGGCATATCTTTTTGTTTTATTACTCATTGTGTTACTGGTTTGATTCCTCAATGCCTTGAACCTGATCAGCCTGTTCCTTCTCCGCTACTTCCTTCTCCTCCGTTCTCATTCTGTCATGCCAGGCCTTGAAACCATTTATAATTCCTTTTCGTGATTTATATCCGATAGAGACAAAGGCTCCAATAAAGAAAAAAATAACAAGTCCACTTCCCACATAGTTGAGCCAGGCCGATCTAATTGAATCAATGTGTATCGGCCCCATTAAAAAACTTGCTTTAGAGCGGTAGGCGTGGCAGCGGGAACAAAAATCCTTGAAGACACGTTTTGTACCGTGAGCAGAGTCGTTATAGTGGCAGCTAGTGCATACTTTCATGTCAAACCGTTCTGCAATATCTCCCTTGCGGTGCCCTGATATCTTCCCTAAGGATGATCCCTTCAGAATCCCTTTGACCATGACCTCAGGATGACATGAACCGCAGGTCTCTCCTACATTTTTCTCATGGATTGAGGATAACGGATTTTTCTGAAGAAGGACGTGGTGTTTTGTATGACAGTGATAACAGAGAGGGAGTTCTTTGTTTGCGGAAGGAGCAGCAAAGGTTAAATGGATATTCTTCTGATACTCTTCTGCCTCCTGGGGGTGACAGCGAGCACAATCCACATCGATAAAACCCTCCCTGAAATGTACATAGGGATTAGAATGAGTATGGCAGTCTACACAGGTCATTTTTCCTTTATGGTGAATGTCTTGTGACCATTTTTCTGGATCCACAAAGAGGGATCGTATTTTCCCGTCTTTTGTGATTTGGGAGATATCGGGCTTTCCATGGCAGAATAAACAATCCTGATCAGTATAGGTAGAATTTTGGGAAAAAGAATAATTGTAGAAGATTAACAGGAAGAGAAAAATGAAGAATATGGATTTTTTTAGAATCATGCCTACCAGATACCTTGCTTAAGAGTTGTTTTGATTATTCTTCTGGTTTGAATAGAAAAAATGAGCCCAGCCATTTTAGCCTGCCATATCCTGCAACTCTTGCTCATCATAATAATCATTTAAAGGCGGGTACTTGTGTTTTTCCAAATTTGGAATTCATATAAATATCTAACACAATGTGTATATGATGACAAGAAAATTGTAAATAAACAGAAGCATCTTTTTTTCCCTGTTGGTTTAATACTGGTATTTGGAAATGTCTTAGCTTCCGTTCAGATTTTTCACGCCATTCCATCATCATTCTATTCAAAGCATAAACGAAGGGCAGTGGGTGAGAAAAACCGTTTGAAGGAGAGCTCAGGTCAGCAGGTTCAAAAACACGCAGCTTTTGCCCCAGCGAGTCAAAAGCTGCTCGGTTTCAGGCTTCGCTCTCACAAAATGGGGACTGTCCCTTTTGTATTTATAGGGACTGTCCCCTATTTTGTGAACCATGCCCGCTTTGCCTTCAAACGGTTTTTTTTACCTACTGGCCTTCGCAAAATTAAAATATTTATCTTACTGGGGCAAAAGTTGCGTGTTTTCTGAATCCACTGGCTTGAGTTTAAACATACTCGGTGTCCGGCTTTGCCGGATTCCCAAAAAGAGCGATTCAGGAAGGCTAAATCTTCAAGGTCGCTTCATCCATTCCCAAATACCCTTAAAATATGATTGATTTATCATTCAACTAATTTTCCTGAGGACTTAAAATGAATGGGAAGAAAAGGTATAATTATTCATCATTTACTCTTTGTTTCAGAGAAAGATCTTTTTATCTTAAATATTTGATTGCTTCATAAGAGGGTTTTATTTAAAAATAGATAAAGGACAAAATATT
>JADHWO010000083.1 GCA_016783445.1 Candidatus Aminicenantota bacterium | reverse complement strand
ACTCAAGTTACCGCTTACTATTGGTCTAATAGTGCACCTGCGCTCTTTAATAGGATTAAAAATGTTCCGGAGTTAAAAAGAAAATACCAGGCATTAGAAATAGTTTTCAAAAAACACATGTCTCACAACTGGCAATTGAACGGCTCAATAGTTTTTAGTAAAACAACAGGAAATATTGATTTGGGACATGAAGCTAACTCTGGATTTTCAATAGCTGCGGACAGCCCAAATTACTTTGAGAACCGGCCCATCAATTCAAGACTCGATTTTGACAGGCCTCTTGTAATAAAGCTGCTGGGAACTTATAGATTCCCTTATGATTTTTATTTGAGCTTCTATTATACTTATATGAGCGGTACTCCACGGGTAAGGAGCATCAAAATTATCCCTCCATCTTCTTGGGTCCTGGCAAATAGCGCCTACAGCACGCCAGCAGAAGTTTATCTTGAAAGACCGGGCGAAAGAAGAACTGAAGCCTACAGCAATCTTGACTTGAGAATTGAGAAAGGATTTAGAGTTGGGAAATCTGGAAGGTTAAGTGTCCATGCTGATATCCTGAATGTCCTGGGATATAAGTACGATTTCACAATTCAAAACGACGGGGGTTTCTGGTTTCCAGATGCTGAAGGATCAACTCAAGGCACACGCGTCTTAAGCTCAAACTATAATAATATTACCTCTCTTTTTGGAGTAAGGACGCTCCGTTTAAGCTTGAGCCTCAACTTCTAATTCAGCTTTTAACTGGCCTGTTTGCTAGCCCTTTAAGTAACTCAAAATCCTGCGGGAATACAGTTCCAAAAACATAAGGATAAACCAGCTTGTTGTGGAGAAGGGGGTCAGCATCCGGGGCAAGCTCTCCATTTTTTATAAGGGCTTTCCATTCCTCAGTCCCTGGAACAGGAGAAAAATGGGCTAACCTGGGTCTTGCGCCAAGCCGGTGAACATGAAAGATGCTCTCTTTAATGCCAGAAACATCCTGTCCGGGCAGCCCTATCATGAGGTACACATTAACCTCCTGGCGATTGTAACCTGCTTTCTCTAAATGATCGATTGCCTTCTCTAAATCCCCCTCTGAGACCTTAGACTGTGATTTTACAAGCACCTTTTTATCAAATGATTCCTGGCTGAGAAAGAGAGATAAAAAGTTTGCCTTCTTGAAAAGAGAAGCCATTTCAGAGTCAATCTCTTTTACATGAAGGCCATTGGGAGTATGAAAAGTTGCGGGAATTCTTTTCTCAATGATCTCCATTAGTAAAGGCAAGATATGACGATTTTTTCTGAGGAGAAGAGCATCATCATAAAAGGCAATATTTCGGGTCTTGTACTTTTGACACAAATATTCTATTTCGGAAACTACAGAAGAAGTGGCTCTTTGTTCAAAATTTTTATTGAGCAGGGGACTCGCACAAAAAGAACATTTAAAGGGACAGCCTCTCGATGTCAGGATAGGGATGGTGTCTTTGTTCCTCAATAAATCAAAAGCTGGCCATGGGGTTTTTTCAAGAGTTTCAAACTGGTCTGCAGGACAGGACTTATCTCCTAAAATTTCCCTTATTTTAGGAAGGATACTTTTTTCTCCGGGGCCCTGAAAAACTACATCTGCCCCGGAAGTACTCCTTGCATGCTCAGGCATCAATGTGGGATAAACTCCTCCTAGAATCACAGGAACCTGACCAAATCTTTTCCTAATTAGCTCAATAACAAGCTGGACTCCTGGATACCAATAGGTCATAGTACAGGATAAAAGAACAAGTTCAGGAGGGGGAAGTTCTTCAAGCATTTGGAGAAAAAGTTCAAGAGGAATTCCATAACGCGAAAATCTTCTGGGCACTTCCTTCAAGACCGGAGGTTTTAAGACTTCCTCTTTTAGAAAATTACCTCTTCCGTCGGATCTTGCCTTTAATCTTTTTCTGATAAAAGGATGATAGCGGTCTAAACAGTCGATAAAGTGCAGACGGAAACCGGGATGTTTTTTCAGGACTGAGGCAATATAAAGAAGCCCTAAAGGTTTCAGCCAAAAGTCATAAGCAGTAAAGTCATAAATCCATGGATTTATGAGGAGAATATCCTTTCTGGAGGGCATGTGACCATTATAATATTTTACAGCCGGCTCGGGCCTATCTTTTTTGAGCCGGTGCGGAAGGTGGGACTCGAACCCACACGGTCTAAAAGACCATAAACTCCTGAGGCTTACGCGTCTACCAATTCCGCCACTTCCGCTTCTAAAGATATCTCACATCTTCTGCAAGCAGCATTATTATAATCTCAACTCCAAAAAGAGTAAAGGACAGTAAGCATCCCATTTTCCTAGATGTAGAATAAATCAATAATAGCATAATGGTATTTGGGGATGGATGAAGCGACTTTAAAGATTTAGCCTTCCTTGATCACTTTTTGAGGGAATCCGGCGTAGCCGGACACCGAGTATGTTTGAGCGCAGCGAGTTACGCAGGTGCCGAAAAGAGCGATGAAGGAATGGCGTTAAAAATCTGAACGGAAGCTCAGACATTCCCAAATACCAATATTAAATCATCACAAAAAAACGGCCCCTAAAGGATGAAGGACTTGACAAAAGGAAAGTCTGCTCTTATTTTATTAAGACTAAGTGGCATTATCCAATATTTATCCTTCCTTCCCAGGTGCATTTACGCAACCTATCTTTTTACTCAACAGGAGGTCTGATGAAACTTTCGAGTAAGCAGCAAATTGAAAATCTCTCAAAATTCAAGAGTGAAAATTATCTAACAACATCTTTTTATCTGAACACGGACAAAAAAAAGATGATAAAAAAAGAAATAACTCTCTCTTTTAAAAACCTGCTCAAAAACAACAAAACTCAACTGGAAGAGATGGAAATAAGTGAGAAGAAGAAAGAATCTCTTTCCAAAGACCTCGATAAAATTAGCCTTTTCTGTTCTCAGCATCTCTCTTCCAACAATTTTGCAGGATTAGCTATATTTTCATGTACAGGCCAAGATTTTTGGCAACTCATCAACCTCCCCAGCTCTCCCCGAAACAGAATCATATTTGATAAAAATCCTTATGTAAGTCCCCTCTCTGTAATTCTGGATGAACACCACCGAATTTTTGCCCTTACCCTAGACCGGAGAGAAGCCAAATGGTATGACATATTCATGGGAGAGATCGTACTTCTGAAAAGCCTGATTGGAGATGTCCCTAGTAAAGTCAAAGAGGGCGGCTGGAAAGGCTTCGAATCAAAACGAATTGAAAGACACATTGCTACTCATCTTCATGACCATTTTAAAAAGATAGCTCAGGCCACATTCAAATTATTCAAGAGAAACCATTTTGACTGGATATTTCTAGGATGCAGTGATAAATACTATTCAAATATTAAACCGCTTCTCCATCCTTATCTTAAAAGCAAAATAAAAGGTTGGCTTAAAGCAAAACCTGGCGATTCTCCTGCCACAGTTCTCAAAGAATCACAGAGACTCGAAAAAGAACTGAAAAAGCAGGAAGAGGATGAGATTATCTATAGACTAGTATCTGAACTGGAAAAAGGTGGATTGGCCGTCTCAGGACTAAAAAAAACTCTCAGAAGTCTCAACAGAGGCGAAGTTCAAACACTTTTCCTCACCCACAACTTCTCTAAACCAGGAAGGATCTGTCCAAAGTGTCATTTTTTATTTGTCGATGAGCTCAAGTGCCCTTCTTGCCAGAGAAAAACTGATAAATCAATGGATATCATTGATGAAGCCCTGGAGGCAGCAATGGATAAAAACTGCCAGGTGAGACACGTTAGCGCTCCTTTAAAACTAAATAAATACGGAAAAATAGGAGCTTTCCTGAGGTATAAAATATGAAATATACTCTACTACAATAATCGATAGACAGAGGTAAAAGAACTTAACACACAGTTAATATTAAATAGAACCGCCCCCATTTTAGAAAAAGTAGGAATAAGTCTGTTTAGGGCACTAGCCTATGTTATTTTTTCCTTATAATTAACACGGTCAAAAAAGCTATAAATAATGGGAATGACAAATAGCGTTAAAAAAGTTGTAGCCACTAATCCTCCTACCACTGTGATAGCCATAGGAGCTCTCATCTCCGCTCCTTCTGAAACGCTCAAGGCCATGGGCATCATCCCCAAGACTGTAGTAAAAGCTGTGATCAGAACGGGTCTCAAACGAACAGAACAGGCCTGAAGGATAGCTTCCTTTATTTCTACTCCTTTTCGTTTTAATTGGTTGATGTAATCTACCATGACAATCCCGTTATTGACAGCAATCCCTCCTAACATGACAAAACCAATCAGCACAGGAAGGCTGACAGGCCTACCTGTCAGAAGTAAAGCCAGAATCACACCTATAATAGCAAGGGGAATTGTGAACATTATCACAAAAGGATGGCGAAAAGACTCGAACTGGGAAGCCATGATCATATAAACAAGGAGAGTCGCCAGAGCAAAAGCACCTGCCATGATAATAAAAGCCTCCTGCATCTGTTCATACTGACCGCCAAATTCAGTGAAATATCCTGGAGGCAATCCTCTTTCAATATCATCTATCCTCTCTTTGATATCCCTCACAGTACTCCCTAAATCTCTCCCGGTAATATTCGCTGAAACAGTAATCGCTCGAGCCTGGTTCTCCCTTGTTATCTGGATAGGGCCTTCGCCTTTGGAAATGGATGCAACCTGGCCTAATCGGACCATAGTGTTCAAAGAAGTTTTAATGGGAATATTTCTTATATCATCCAGGCTGTCTCTAAACTTTTCCTTAAATCGAACCCGGATGTCAATTTCCTCATTGCCTTCTCGGAAACGCGTAGCTACCTTTCCCAATGCGGCAGTTTGAATGGAGTTAGCGACTTGATTCACCATTAATCCCATCCGAGAAGCTTTTTCCCGATTTACTGTGATGTGATACTCGGGTTTTCCCTCAGCTAATGAATGAGTGACATCTCTTAATCCTTCAACACCCTGGATTCGCAACACAATGTTATCTGCAACCTCTTTAAGCAAATCAAGATCTTTTCCAAATATTTTTATTTCAATGGGAGATTGAGCCCCGCCCATCATTGCCTGCCCCATATCCAGGGCTTCAAACTTGACATCTTTTAACTTGGGAAGTTTCCCTCGAATTTTTTCCAGTATTTCCATATCCGAGAGGTCTCTCTCCTTCAAATCAACAAGGCTCGCCCAGAGCATTCCCTCATGGGTTCCTGTAGTAGAGAACCCTCCTGCCATATCCGCAGGATTCTCCTCTGCCTGAGAACCGACTTGAGCAGACACAGTTTCTACTCCTGGCTCTAATTTCATTAAATTTTCTACCAGACTGACAACGCGGTTCGTTTCTTCAAGGGAAGTCCCGACAGGCATTTTAACAGTAAATATAATCATTTCTCTATCCATGGCTGGCATGAATTCTGTCCCTAGAAAGGGAACAATAGCAAAAGAAATTACAAGCAGGCCAAATGTCCCTCCAAGAACCCATCCTCTACGCCGAAGAGCACTGTGAAGGGTTCTCCTGTAAAAATTTCTAGCTTTTTCGAATTGTCTCGTTCGCTGACTTTTTTCACCAACATTTTGTTTACTATTTGCCTTAAATAACAGGGAAGCTACCATAGGAACAATTGTGAGGGCAACAAAAAGCGAGGCAAGTAGAGAAAACGCAATAGCTAAAGCCAGGCCCCGCGTCATCTTCCCTGTGACACCCTGAGCAAATACCATAGGGAAAAATACAGCTATAGTGGTTAATGTAGATGCTGTAATTGCCATTCCAACTTCAGAAGCTCCAATCTTTGCAGCTTCCTCTTTCTTTTTTCCCTCCTCAATGTGCCGAAAGATATTCTCAATAACCACAACAGCATTATCCACCAGCATTCCAATGCCCAAGGCCAATCCTCCAAGAGTCAGCAAGTTTATTGTATAGCCTGCAAGGTATAGGGCGATAAAAGTAGTAATGACAGAGAGAGGAATAGCCAGAAAGATTGTTACGGTCGGGCGCCAATTGCGAAGGAAAATAAAGATAAAAAACATAGCAAGAATACCACCAATTAGAGCATTATTACCGGTTCGGCGGATGACTCTTTGAATCATTTCTGCCTGGTCCATAAAGGGGAAGAATTTTATGTCGGGAGGAAGGGTCTCTCTTATTTTTGCTAGCTCTTTATTCACTGCTTGGGCTGTAATGACAGTGTTAGCACCAGAACGTTTGCTTATAAAATAGAAAACTCCTTTCTCACCCTGGACTCGAGCGATAAAACGGCTATCTTTCATGGTATCTTTAACATCAGCAACATCACTCAGATACACAAGCTGACCGGTCTGGGTAGAGCCAATGATTGTGTTGCGGATGTCATCAAGATTTTTAAATTCTCCCAGGGTTCTCAACAAAAACTCAGAATGTCTTTCAACAACACGTCCTGCAGGAAGATTCAAATTTTCCATCCTGAGGGCAAAAAGGATCTGATCCAATGAGACATTAAGAGATTCAAGGGCAGTTTTATCTATATCAACCCATATTTCTCTGGTATCCATAGAAAACACTTGCGCAGATGCCACTCCATCGATCCTTTCCAATCTTGGTGTTACTTCATCTTCTATCAACTCCTTTAACTCATATGTTGGCATTTTGGCAGTGATTCCACCAAAAATTATTGGCATCTGTCCAAGGTTAAATTTAACCACAAGAGGATCGGATGCCTCTTCTGGCATAAAATTCTGATATAGGCCGATCTGGTCTCTGATATCCTGAGCAGCAAAATCAAGATTAGTCCCCCACTCAAATTCTACCATGATGATTGAAGCCCCTTCTAATGTCGTAGAAGTAACTTTCTTAACCCGACTGACAGAGTTTATGATCTGTTCCATTGGTCTTGTGATCGTGTTTTCAATGTCCTCGGAGGAAGCCCCTGTATAAGTTGTGACCACAGACACAGTAGGGAACTCAATGTCAGGGAAAAAATCCAGGCCGAGCCTGGTAAAGGCAAGTAGCCCTAAGACAATCAGAATCATGGCCAACATGGCTGTAGTGACTTTTCGATTTACAGAAAATTCTGGTATTTTCATTCTATAACCTCTTTTATGTCAATTTTTGCACCATCCTCAAGACTGTAGTTCCCTTCAATAACAACCAAATCTCCGTCCTTGAGTCCTTTAACAACTTCAATCATTTCTGTATTTTGAAGACCGAGGATTAGCTCTATTCTCTCCACGGTACTATTGTTTTTGGCCAGAAAAACATATTGATTTCCAAGAACAGCCTTCTGGGGAATAACTAAGGCATTTTCATGAGTGTTGATTTCAAGTGTAACTTCTCCGAACGTGTTAGGTCTTAAATCCAAATCAGCATTTTCGACTTTTACTTCAACTTTGAACTTTTTAGTCAATGGATCAGCAGTCATGTTCACTAAAGAAACATTTCCATGAAAAACTTTGTTTGGAAAGGCGGTGACTCTAAGCTGTGCAGCCTGGCCTTTCTTGATACGAACAATATCCTGATGGGAAACATCCATTTCTATTATTACTCGAGAAAAATCCATCAATGTCAAAACACCGCTGTTGGGAGAAAAACCCCCCATCATAGGATTGATCACATCGCCGACCTCAGCGTTTTTTGATGCAACAATTCCGCTGAATGGAGCTTTCATGAGAGAAACATCCAGATTGTGCCTGGCTAAATTCAATGAAGACCGTGCCTGCTTAAGCTGAGCTCCAGCTGCTTCAAAGGCCAATTTAATTTTTTCATATTGCTGCTCAGAGACTGCCTTTTCACTCTTCAAGCGTTCCATCCTTTCCATGTTCCTCTGGGCATCTTTGAAATTGGCTTCTGCTACAGCTAATCCTGCCCTGGTTTGCTCAAGCTGGAGGCGAATTGCCCGTGTGTCGATCTCGGCTAAAAGCTGTCCCTTTTTGACGTTGTCTCCTTCTCCCACATGAATTTTTGCGATTTTTCCTCCAATATCAGGAGTAATAATTATCTTTTTCCATGCTTCAATTACTCCTGTATAGGAAAGCTTTTCTGAAATCTTCTGCCTCTTAACTTTAAATACTTTGACCGGTGCAGCACCCGAACTTTCTTCTTTAATGGTTTCCTCCTTGTTCTGCGGACCACAGGATAAGAAAGAAAGAAAAAGAAATAGAACAACAAAAGTTTTTGCTACTTTTATTTTTTTCATTTTACTCCTCCATGTCTCTCCAACAATTCTTATACTTCGCTTTATTTTAGAATCAATCATTCCACCCAACTCCCATAGCTTTTTCCAGCTGTGCCAGAGATATGACATAATCATACAAGGCCTGTAAATAATTTGTCTTAGCCATGGTTAAAGCAGCTTGAACAGAACTAACATCAAGAGTTGTGGCCATCCCTTCTGAAAAATTAAGTTCGGCAATACGCAGACTCTCCTGGGCCTGCTCAACATTTTTTCCTTGAGAGAGGAGAGATTCCTTCGCTTCATTTAACTTCAGTAGAGCCTGCCTGACCTCAAACTTCACCATATCCACAAGCCCTCTTTTAGTAAAACCGAGTTCCCTGATCATAGCTTTTGATTGAGCCACCCTGGCAGAGGTAGAGAATCCGTTAAATATTGGAATGGTAAAAACAAGGTTAACAACATAATAATTCTGCCATGCATCCTTATTGAAATTAAATTGATCTGCCCAAAAATTATAAGCGCCTGCCAAAGCTAAACTTGGGAGGCTGGAAGCCCGGGCTAACTTTAACATTTCTCCAGCCATCTGCTTCTGGTACTTGAGCTGGCTTATCTCCGGTCTATTTTGAAGAGCTTTTATCAAGCATTCTTCCTGGTCAGGCTCAAAAGGTTCGTAGGTTATGTCTCCTTTAATCTCAACTGGCTGAGAAAGGTCCAAACCGAGAAGCATTTTCAGTCTGAGCTCCGCAATTTTCAAGTTGTTTCTGGCTTTAATCAACTGAGGCTTCAGGTTAGCCACTTCCACTTCAGACCTCAAGAGATCAAACTTTGAGGCCATACCGACCTCGAAAAGACTTTTAACGTTTTTATAATGTTTTTCGGCAACCTCAACAGCTTCCTCAGCCACCTTTACAAAACTTTTCGTAAGCAGGCATCCGTAAAATGCCGCTTTTGCATTAAAAACGGTTGTATGCTGTGACTGCTTCACAGCTTGTTCAGTGGAAAGGAGATTGTATTTGGCCTGTTTAAAACCGGATGTCAAACGGCCGCCGGTGAAAATTGGGAGAGAGAAAGATAAAGAGAACTGATAATCCTTTGTAAAGTCCATAGATACCCTCTGAGGAGGCTGTCCGGGAATAAAAGAAGGAAACTCTAAAACAAAGAGTTTCTCATCAAGGGTTTGAAGCGCCTGCGCATTCAGGGCAGGGAAAAAGCCTGCTGCAGCCTCCCTGACTTGAGCTTTGGCTGTCTCGATCCTCTCCTCAGCAGCCAGATGATAAGGATTCTGGGAAAGTGCCAGACGAACAGTCTTTTCAAGAGTGAGGGTTATTTTTTCTTGCGGAAGAGAATATTTTACAACACAAAAAATCAGCAGGATTCCCAATAATATACTTTTTGTTTTTTTCATATTGACTCTCCTTTTTAAGCTTTCCTATCTTTTTTTATACCGTAGAGGAAAAAACTATGCAGTAATTCCGTGCTTTCTTCTAAACTGAATTCTGCATCCTGCATCGGGCCTCTAAAGTGAAATCCGCGGATCATAGCTCCCAAGATAAAACCTGCATTCCTTATATCCACATTGCGGAATTCCCCTGATTTAATACCTTCTTTAATAATCTCACACATGATATTAAAAATTTCCTCCATTTTGGCTTTAAAGATAGCCGGAATTGGAGGATGCTTGGATAAAGGCAAAAACTGTTCTTTTGAATTCAGATTTAATATCTTTCTCACTGCAGATTTTTCCATGATGAATATTCGAGATATATTTTTCTTTTTATGATAATAAGAAGAGACATAATAAATAAGTTCCCTTAACTTTTTCTCAGCACTAATTTCTTCCTTCTTTATTTTTTTTGTTTTCTGCAGCACCTCTTCAAAAGATTTATAGATAATCTCGAAGAATATTTCGCTTTTACTTTTGTAATACCTGTAGAGTGTAGCTTTAGAAAATTGGGCTTCTTCAGCTATATCATCCATTGTGGCTAGGCTAAAACCTTTCTGAGCAAAGATTTTCTCAGCCGCCTTTAAAATAAATATTTTATTCTCTTCTATTCTGTGTTGTTTTCTTTCGGCTCGAAAGTCCTTTTTTTTCATTATTATACCCCTTAGTATTTAAGTTAAACTGGATAGTATAATTAATAGACTAATGAGTTATTTTAGCAGGATTTTCTAATCACGTCAAGATATTCCAGGCCTTCTTTTTCGCCCAGAGAATAAATAATCCAGTTGAACGTGGATTATTCACGAGTCGAGATTTTTGGAGATGCGATGCGCAGGTTATGAAGATGTGGTCTTCCACCGCTAATACCCTGAAACAAAGCAGATATCGTTGCAAGGAACAAAAAAGATTGCCACACTGCGCTCGCA
>JADHWO010000082.1 GCA_016783445.1 Candidatus Aminicenantota bacterium | reverse complement strand
AGCATTGAGGATACAAGGTTTTTACCTATGTCATGGATGTCTCCTTCCACTGTGCCGATAATAACCTTGCCATGTGATTGAGTCGAGATCTGAGCTTTTTCAAGTTCAGGATGGAGTACGATCATAGCTGCTTTTATGCATTCAGCACTGGTTATAAGTTCTGGCAAAAAATATTCGCCTTTTTCCCATAGGTCTCCTACTTTTTGAATTCCAGGAACATACCCTTTTTGGATGACTTCATTAAGGTCTATCTTTTTTTCTATTGCTTCTTTAGCCAGGGCTTCGGCTTCTTCTTTATTCCCGTCTACAATAGCCTTTTCCATTTTTGACAGTAATTCTTCATTACTCATGTTATCTCCTAATGAATAAAGTGTTATTCATGCGAATTATTACTATTTTATATTATCCTGGCAACAGCCTAAAGGAAACAAATGATAATATTTATTGAATAATGTTTCAAGGTCAAATCTGCCAGTAAAGAAGTGTAAATCGCCTGATCACATTTGACCTCAATTAATTGCAGTGATATATAATACAGAGAATGTCGGCGAATGGAAATCAGAGAAAAAGCTCTCAATATTGTAACAAAGTAAAAATGCAAAAATCCCTAAATGAAACATCCTTGATTATTCATTTTGTTTTACTTTTTCTTGTCTTGTTATTGATTAGTCCTCAGAAAGCTTTTTCGCAAGAGAAGTCAAATTTGCGTTTTCTTACAATCAATGTATGGTCAGGACTTGATTATAATGGTACTTTCCGAATGGGGGAATACGAATCTGCTGAGCGTCGAAAATCGCGGTTTTTATTGTTGCGTGAACAGATTCAGAAGTTTAACCCTGATGTAATTTTTTTACAAGAGGCTAATCCTGTGGCTAGATTTACAGATACACTTGCAGATTCTCTAGGTTTTGAAAAAATTCACCAGGTTTGTCTTGCAGGAATCAAGTTTGGCCCATTAGGTTTTCCTTCAAATATCAAAGAAGGGATGTCAATTCTTGCCCGTAAATCACTAAATTTAGAAAAGTTTGATGTATGGAAACTCTCGGGCTCTTTTGGTGTTTATGGTGATGCAGTTACAATCCAGTTTGATGAGTCCATATTTGCAGTTGTAGGAAAAATCACTTTTCAAAATACACCGATTTATCTTGTGAATGTTCATCTTGTATCTTCACCACCGAAGGATCCTTACATGGCCAGTAAGTTTGAAAGTCTTTTGAAAGAAGAAAAGATAAGTAAGGATGAATATCAAAATGGGATAAAAATATGGGAATTAAGAGAGAAGAGGCGAATAAATGAAGTAAAAAAACTGTTAAAGTTTATTTCAGGGCTTCCATCTGAATCACCTGTTATTGTTGCGGGAGATTTTAATGCTACGCCGGACTCTCAAGTTATACAATTATTTCAATCAACAAGTGACCCATTAAAAAGTTTTTTTGACGTTTATCCTTTTGGTACTTCAAGTCGTCTGTACAGTTGGAATCCAAGGGATAATAAAAACATATTATTTTCTTCGAAAGAAACTGATGCCAGGGGTATTCCGAGGGAAGGATATGATTATCTTAGTGCCCTGGGAGCAGAAATTCCCAGACGTATAGATTATATTTTTCTCAGCCATCACTTTAATCCAGGAAATGTTTTAAACTGTTTTATTGGCCTGGACTCTTTGGTGGAGGGGATTCAAGCTTCAGATCATTATGGTGTTTTAGCAGAGATCAACTTTGATAGTGTCCTTCAAACGTCACCTAAAGAATTAAAAACGGTTACACCTATTGATAGATCAAAAATTGAGTTGTTTCCGATTCTTATGTATGACACTAGTACCGGTTTTGGATATGGAGCAAAGATATTTTACCTTAATCCATTGAAGTGGAACGAGTCTTTTGATTTGGTGCTGTTTAACAGTACAAAAGGAGAGCGGTGGTATCGGTTAAACTTTTCCTGGCCAGATTTTGAGCAGCGTCAGGGGAAAATTTATCCTTTAGCATTTGATTTAATGATTGATTATGACAAGTGGATTGAGAATAGTTTTTTTGGTATAGGAAATAATTCCGAATTTGAGGACAGAGAGTATTATACAAGAGAACCTTTTGAATTGCGTTTGACTCTTAGCAGAGGTTTTTCGACTTATATAGTAGGTCAAATTGGAGCTAGTTACAAAACGATCAAGAATTATAATTTTTCGGAAGAAAGCCGTCTTGAAAACCTTCAACCTGAATTAAACCATTTACGTGTTAAAGCCGCTTCGTTTTTTTTAAACTTGAGATACGATACACGAGATAGTTTTGTAAATCCTTCAAGCGGTTTAGTACTTCAAGGAGAAGCTGAGATTGTGCCAGATACGAGCCTAAGTAATGTAGCATTTACTCGACTATCCATTTGGCTCCATCATTATTATACTTTGTTCTACCCGAAGACAGTGATGGCCATTCGGCTGGGACTGCAAAGTTTATCTGGTGAGGACCTTCCAGTTCAAGTTCTTTTACCTATTGGAGGGAATAGAACTCTTCGCGGCTTTTCACAGGACCGCTTTTTAGGAAAAACATCTGCTGTGTTTAACGCAGAACTTCGCTTTCCATTATACTGGCGTCTTGGAGGTGTTATTGGTTTTGACGCAGGTAAAGTATGGGATTCACCAAACAAAATTGATCTATGCCGCTGGGCAACTAATCCAACTGTTGGCCTAAGATTGTATATGGATACTTTTGTTATTAGGGCGGATATTGGATTTGGAAAAGACACAACCGGATTCTATTTTAATTTTGGACATATTTTTTAATAAGCAATGCAGATGTTTAAGATAATCCACAGGCAGGCGCAAAAGCAGTGCAGCCAGCTTGCCTTACTCGCCGGAGATATTGCCGGTTCTGCTGATTCCCCACCAACAGATCAGCAGATTGAAGTACATGAAGAGCTGAAGAAGGAACTGGCAGATGCCGAGGCAGAATTAAGCGAACTGCTCGACAAGGATATTGCTGCTTTTAATACGTTGCTTAAGGAGAAAAATATCCCGAGTATTATTACTAAATAGTTCTGAACAAAATCCTTAAATAAGGATTGCCATCAAATGTAGTGGTATATATGTGATAGCAATCTGATTGTTTGGGTATAAAGGGAGAAGTTTTAAGATTATTTGAATGATGCTTTGTGGTAAAGTTTTTTCTTTAATATAAATTGTTTAAAAGTTATGAGTGGAGTATTTACACTAACAATAATATTTGTCTTTCTAACTATATTAATTGAATCTATAATATTTATCCTGCAAATAAAAGGTCGGAAATTTACCAGATGGTTTGGCAAAAATGCTTTTAGCCTTCATATGGTTTTAACATGTTCATTTTGGGTTGTTACATTTTGCCTTATAATTATTCTGCAGTTTGAAAAGCATCCTCTTTTTCATAAAAGCATTCTTTTAAAATACGCAGGATTAATTTTGTTGATTTCTGGCCTAATTCTGGCTGCCTGGGCATTTAAACTTCTGGGGTTAAAAAGATCCTTAGGTCTCAATTATTTTGAGGAGAATGTCCCTGTAGTAGATAAATATTTGTATAAATATCTAAAAAATCCAGAAGATTATGGCCTTTGGATAGCTCTTGTTGGCTTTGCAGTTTTTTCTCGTTCTTTTTATAATTTAATCATCGCTTTTGAATTTATTATAATCATGATCCCCCATATGATGCTGGAGAATAAACCTTTAAAAACGAATTCTTGAATGATTTCAGGAAGTGCGTCAAGGCCTGACGCTAAAATATCTTTTTGTTGATGCACCTGAATAACTATTGGAAAAAGAGTTTGCTATCCAAGCTAGGGTAGGGCAGTATATGAAGTCTTTTATATGAATAGGAATGGAATAAATTCAGTATATAATAGTAGAGTGATTTTTATTTAATATAAGATGGATAACAAATAGGAATTAAGGAGGCGCTGCTTATGGAACATCCAATTTTTCTTATTTTTCTTATCCCATTTATTCTAGTAATACTAGGCTTGCTTATCTGGAGTCTTGTTTGGGTCTATGGTGATGCGGGGAAGCGCGGCAAGCCTGGGTGGATTGTTGTTTTACTGGTTCTATTTATGAATTGGCCTTTCAGCCTTCTGATTTGGCTTGTATTTCGTCCGGAAGAAAAATAGCGAACTAACTGTAAAAAAACCAGCAGCTTATTAATTTTATTTAAAAGAAGATTCAGGAAAACTTAGATTTTTTATATGAAGAATGAGCCGATAGAACTTTCCTCTAATTACTGATAAACACTTTCTTTCTAGCCCAATTCCCATATAGGTCTGTAAATACGCAGTAAACGTGCGTAATCAGTGCTTGATGTGTGCCAGCCACACAGCCATCTGTCCCTCGCCTCGGTATCCCCAGGCATAGTAAGGGATTGCGATAAATTTCTGTTTATTTTTAGCTTCTGATTTTCCTTCTTTGGAAAGGTTCAAACCAGGAATTATTCCGTGAATTATCACAATACCACCAACCAAATCCTTCTGGTATTCACTCCTCAAGACTACATTATCAGGAATTACAAGTTTACGAACATTTTTGCCGTTGTCAACTTCTTCAGCACAGTACACTATTGGGCCGCGTTCAATCGCCACTTTCCCTCTGTTTCCTTCCACTTTTTCGTTGCACAGCACTCTCTTAATCGGCATGGGAAGATCCAACTCTATTTTATCACCTTTTTTCCAATTGCGCAGGATTTTGGCAAAACCTTTGTCCATGTTGAGATTAACGGAATTTCCATTAACCTTGAGGCTTACTTTTTCTTCACTCTTTATTTTATACCTGTACAGGTCACTTGGCACAGGCTTGCTCTGTGCCCAGCCGGGAATACGGACATAAATAGCGAATTTTTCTGAACGTTCAGGATCAACTGTTATATTAATATCTCCTTCCCAAGGATAGTTGCTCTCCTGTTTTATGGTAACTTTATTATTTGCCATCTTGATTTTGGCGGAGCTGCTAACAAAAAGGTTTACATACAGGATGTTACCTTTGTTTGCGTAGATATATCCTGGAATTGAGGGTAAAAACCGGGCCAAGTTGCCGGGGCAGCAGGCACAGTCGAACCACGGTTTGCGTCTTAATGATCCCTGGTTAAATTTGAATTCTCCATCAGATTCAAGTGGATTAGGGTAGAAAAACAAATCTCCACTCAGAGACATACCTGAGATTAAACCGTTATAGAGAGTCCGTTCCAGCACATCAAGGTATTTTGTTTCACCAAACAACAGGAATAGACGGTGGTTCCACATCACGTTTCCGATGGCAGCACAGGTTTCATTGTAGGCAGTTAAGTTGGGTAATTCGTAGTTATCACCAAATGCCTCACCATCGTGCCTGGAGCCAATGCCGCCGGTAAGATATAATTTTTTTGATACCACGTTTTCCCAGATACGATTTATGGCACTTACATAATTGACATTTCCGGTAAGCGCAGCTACATCTGCCATCCCGGCATACATGTAAGCTGCGCGCACTGCATGACCTACTGCCTCTTCTTGTTCTAACACAGGCTTATGGTCCTGTATGTGTTTAGTTCGGTTATAAAGAGCGAAGCGGGAAGATTCGGGATAGAACTCACCATCATGAGCCTTACCTCGCTCATTAAGGAAAAACCTCGCCAGATTAAGGTATTTACTATTACCTGTTACTCGGTACAGTTTTACAAGTCCTATCTCTGTTTCCTGGTGTCCGGGCATATCATGTTTTTTATCAGGACCGAATGTCTCAACGAGTAAGTCCGCATTTCTTATCGCAACATCCAGAAATGTGCGCTTGCCAGTGGCCAGGTAGTGTGCCACGGCTGCTTCGTACATGTGTCCCACATTATAAAGTTCATGACTCCCTCTAAGCTTTGACCAGCGTGTATCACCTGCACCAGGAGCTGGATTTTCCGGATCAATTGTACGAGCGGTGTATAGATAACCGTCATCTTCCTGAGCAGCAGCAATTATAACAATCAGGTCATCCAGGTATTTCTCAAGTTTTGGATCAGGATGAAGCCGTAATGAATAAGATGCTCCTTCCATAATCTTAAACACATCCGAATCGTTATATCGTAAACCCTCAAATTTTCCTTCCATTTTCCCAGCAGCTTTTAAAAAATTGTTTATACGTCCTGTTTCCTCACACTTTTTAAAAGCAAAAGGAATTGTTACTTTTCGGTTAGTCTCTGTCCTTATGGACCAGAAAGCATCATTAATAGACACCTCTGTAAAGGGAATCGGTTTTATAGGGTAATCCTTTTGTTTTTTTATAGGTTGTGCTGTAATTATTTGTATAAAAAAAGCAAAAAATACTGCCAATTTTAAAAGTGATTTCATGGTAATTACTCCATGTCGACTCGTGAATAATCGATGTATAGTATTTTAAAAGTTTTTTTATTCTAGCATATAATTATTGTATTGTATTCTGCTTTAAGCTATTTCAAAAACTTTTATCACATTCCCCTGATTTTGCTTTGAAAAATTTACTCAGGAACTTCTTTTTTTCTTGATTTGATAAAAATATAATTATACAGTTTTGATTACTGGGAAAAAGTATAAAGATTAAAATAAAGTAAAAATTAGCTAAAGGAGATTAAAATGCTAACAGCAAAAAGAATTCTCTCTTGTTTAACCTTAGTATTATTAGCGAGTTTTGTTTTTAGCTCTGATCTTTTTGGTGAAGAACAAATAACAATAAATAAAATAGTTATAAATGCTGATCTGGGCAAGAATATCATTAATAAAAACATTTATGGGCATTTTTCAGAGCACCTTGGCCGCTGTATCTATGAAGGATTCTGGGTTGGAGAAAAAAGTCCGATAAAAAACACTCGAGGTATACGTAGTGATGTAGTAGAGGCACTAAAAAGGATGAAAATTCCCGTCTTACGCTGGCCGGGTGGATGTTTTGCCGATGAATACCACTGGAAAGATGGAATTGGTCCTTATGAGTTGCGGCCCAGCATGGTTAATACCCATTGGGGCCGTGTGACCGAGAACAATCATTTTGGCACTCATGAATTCCTCGACCTCTGTGAACAGTTGGGTTGTGAGCCTTATATTTGCGGAAATGTAGGGAGTGGAACTGTTCGTGAGATGCAGGAATGGATCGAGTATATAACTTTTAATGGCAAAAATCCCATGTCTGATTTACGCCGAAAGAATGGTAGGGAAAAATCCTGGAAACTAAAATACTTTGGTATTGGCAATGAAAATTGGGGCTGTGGCGGCAGTATGCGCCCTGAATTTTATGCTGACGTTTACCGTCGCTACCAGACTTATGTACGAAGTTTTTCCGGAAACAGAATTTATAAAATTGCCTGCGGAAGTTACGGCGAGAATTATCACTGGACAGAAGTCCTGATGCGTGAAGCTGGATCACTCATGTCTGGGCTGAGCTATCATTATTATACGGTTCCAGGCGGATGGGGAAATAAGAACTCTGCAACCGAATTTGGCGAGAAAGAGTGGTTTGACACGCTCAAAAAGGCGTTGTTTATAGACGAATTAATTCAAAAGCATTCAACCATTATGGATAAATATGACCCCAAAAAACGTGTAGGATTAGTCGTTGATGAATGGGGCACATGGTATAAAGTTGAACCTGGTACTAATCCGTCATTCCTTTACCAGCAAAATTCTCTACGGGATGCTCTTGTAGCTGGACTGACTTTGAATATCTTTAATAATCAATGCAACCGCGTAAAAATGGCCAATCTTGCCCAAACAATCAACGTTTTACAGGCTTTAATTCTAACTAAGGGTGAAAAGATGGTCTTGACTCCTACCTATCATGTCTTTGAAATGTACAAAGTACATCAGGATGCGACCCTGCTGCCTGTAGACCTGCAGTGCGGCCAGTACGAATTTGAAGGTGATAAAATTCCGGCTTTGAGTGTTTCGGCCTCCCGCGATAAATCAGGAAGGATTCATATCTCCATTAACAATCTGGATCCCAATAATGCTGCAAAGGTTGTTTGTGAGCTACGAGGGTCAAAGGCAAAAAGCGTCACAGGTCGTATTTTAACAGCTGCTGATAAAACAGCCCACAACACCTTCGAGATCCCGGAAACACTAAAACCAGCTGTTTTTAAAACAGTACAACTGAAAAATAATATTTTATCCACAACACTGCCCCCAAAATCGGTTGTGGTGCTGGAAATTAAGTAATATATAGGAAATCGGGAAATTGGGATCAGACCAAGATAACATTTAAATTATGAACACATAAGGCTTAGAATTGAAGATAAATATAGCCTTAGAATGATAATTTTTGATGTTGGATTTTTTCTGTGATATAAAGTGTAAATAAAATGGTTATTTTCCGTTTTCTGTGGATAATAGTCAGAAAGTATTCTGGAATGGTCTCGCTCCCGTTCAGATTTTTCACGCCATCCCTTCTTCGCTCTTCTCGGCGGCTGCGTAACTCGCATTGCTCAAACATACTCGCCGCCCGACCCTGTCGGGTTTCCTCGAAGAACAATTCAGGGAGGCTAAATCTTCAAAGGTCGCTTCCATCCATCCCAGAGTACTTTCTTTTTATCTATCAAGACATGTTTTACCCACACAAAATGGAAGAGAACCAATAAAATCAATATAAAAAGTCACATAAGATAGAGAAAAAAACGGAGGGAGATAATGAACGGAAAAAAAGATTTTAGGACAATAGGGATTCTTTGCCTGGCTGTTTTAGCTCTGAGCTATACATGTGTTACCGAGTCACAAAGAGACTACCCGATAAAGCCTGTACCATTCACCGATGTCCATATTGCGGATAATTTCTGGTCACCGCGGATGGAGACAAACCAAAAAATAACGATTCCATACGCATTCGGAAAATGTGAAGAAACCGGTCGAATAAATAATTTCTTTGTTGCCGGAGGTCTTAAGGAAGGAACTTTTAGCGGTATCTATCCTTTTGATGACAGCGATGTATACAAGATTATCGAAGGCGCTTCATATTCATTAAGCATTCACTCTGATCCGAAACTTGAGAAATACCTGGATGACCTGATCTTCAAGATTAGTGCAGCACAGGAGGAAGATGGCTACCTGTACACAGCACGGACGATTAATCCGGATCCTCCTGTTCGCTGGGTCGAAAAAGAACGGTGGTCAAACTTGAGATTGGGACATGAGCTATATAATGCCGGGCACATGTATGAAGCAGCAGTGGCACATCATCTGGCTACAGGTAAGCGTACATTACTGGATGTGGCAATAAAAAATGCAAACCTTGTGGAGAGTGTATTCGGCCCCGATAAAAAACAAGATGTGCCAGGTCATCAAGTGATAGAGATAGGTCTGGCAAAACTTTATCGTGTAACAGGAGACAAAAAATACCTTAAGCTGTCAAAGTTTTTCCTTGATGAACGAGGCCAAACTCACGGGCGCAAGCTCTACGGGAAATATGCCCAGGACCACAAACCCGTGATTGAGCAGAGCGAAGCAGTAGGGCATGCTGTCAGGGCAACTTACATGTATGCAGGCATGGCGGATATAGCCGCACTCACAGGCGATACAGAATACATTAATGCAATTGACCGGATTTGGGAGAATGTTGTCACAAAAAAACTTTATCTCACTGGTGGAATTGGTGCCTCAGGAGGAGGCGAGGCATTTGGCAAAAATTACGAGCTGCCTAATGCAACCGCCTATAATGAGACATGCGCTGCCATCGGCAATGTTCTGTGGAACCACCGTTTGTTTCTTCTTCACGGTGATGCCAGGTATATTGATGTGCTGGAAAGGGTTCTTTATAATGGATTTCTATCGGGCATCTCTCTTAATGGAGACAGGTTTTTTTATCCCAATCCTCTTGAATCTTATGGCCAGCACAGCCGCAGTCCGTGGTTCGGCTGCGCATGTTGTCCTAGCAATATAACCCGTTTTATTCCCTCAATTCCTGGGTATGTTTATGCACATCAAGGCAAAACACTGTATGTAAATCTCTTTTTTAGTGGAATCGCTGAAGTCAAAATGGGGAAAAATATAATACTTATAAAGCAGGATACCAGCTATCCCTGGGATGGAGCCATTAAGATGACAGTTGATCCAGAGCGTTCGGAAAGATTCGCTATTTATGTCCGTATTCCCGGCTGGGCACAGAGCAAACCTGTACCGAGCGACCTGTACAGGTATAAAGTAAAGAGTGAAGAAAAAGTAAGCCTCGAGGTTAATGGAGATTCCGTTAAGCTCAACATGGATAAAGGTTTTGCCCGCATCCGGCGAAAGTGGAAAAAAGGTGATGTGATAGAGTTGAGCCTTCCCATGCCGATCAGGAGAGTGCTGTGCAACGAAAAAGTGGAAGACAACAGAGGGAAAGTTGCGCTTGAACGCGGCCCAATTGTTTACTGCGCAGAATGGCCGGACAATAGGGGATATGTAAGAAACCTGGTCTTATCAGATGATGTTATACTCGCTGCTGAAGCGCGGAGCGATTTATTGAATGGAGTGACTGTGATAAGGGGGAGTGTTTCTGGCCTGCATCTTGGAGAAGACGGTAAGACAAAGAGCAAAGAGAAGCAGGAGTTTACCGCAATCCCATATTATGCATGGGCACACCGTGGTAAAGGCGAGATGGCAGTGTGGCTGGCCCAAAATGAGTCAATA
>JADHWO010000018.1 GCA_016783445.1 Candidatus Aminicenantota bacterium | reverse complement strand
GCATAAAAGCAGCTATGATCGTACTCCATCCTGAACTTGAAAAAGCTCAGATCTCGACTCAATCACATGGCAAGGTTATTATCGGCACAGTGGAAGGAGACATCCATGACATAGGTAAAAACCTTGTATCCTCAATGCTTTCAGCTAATGGTTTTGATGTGATAGACCTTGGAGCAGATGTTAAACTGGAAGAATTTGTAAAAAAAGCAGACGAGGAAAACGCCGATTTTATTTGTCTCTCTGCGCTTCTAACAACAACAATGCTTGGACAGAAAAGAGTTATAAAAATTCTTAAAGACAAAAATCTTGCCTCCCGATTTAAAGTTTTAGTAGGAGGCGCACCTGTTAATCAAAAATGGGCTGATGATATTGGAGCAGATGGATATGGCGAGAACGCTATGGTCGCTATAAAAATAGCAAAAAAACTTATTGGACTATAATACCTGGAATGTTTGCACCTTTTGAAAAAATCAAGGACCTTAAAATCGATATTGACGATAAGAAAATTTTAAGGCTCATTGGATATAAAAAAAAATCAAATGAAATAAAAGCTCCTATTAAAAAGCTTATCGCAGAAGAAAAAAACAAACTAAATCATCTGCTTCATCCCACATCCATTTATACAATCATAAATTATGAACAGACAAACAAGCACCCTATTTTTGAGAATGCAGAAAAAGTGGCTTTGTGCATCTGCACTATAGGGCCGGAGCTTGAAACAGAAATCAAAAAACTCATGCTAAAAAACGAAATGCTAAAAGCACTAATTCTGGATGCTTTTGGTTCTGAGGCAGCTGAAGAAGTAGCTGTCCAATCTGATATTATACTTGTCAAGAGAGCAAGAGAAATGAATCTATGGCCGAGCAAAAGATTTAGTCCGGGCTACAAAAGGTGGGATATAAAAGAGCAGCGCTATGTGTTCCAAATGCTCCCGGGACAAGAAATAGGAGTCAGTCTTACAGAAGCATGTATGATGATTCCTCGAAAGTCTGTCTCTTTTAGGATAAATTTCTATAAAGATCAAAAACTTACAACAAGAAAAAGAGGCTTATAAAGGAGAATTCAATGATAAAAGCAAAAAGACCTAAACTTGAATTCTTGAGCAAGGAGCTCATCCAGAAAATTTTAAATGAGGCTTATTACATTCTCGAAAAGCAGGGAGTTTTTGTTGAGAACCAGGAAGCTTTAGAGCTTTTAAAGGAAGCTGGAATGAACGTAAAAAATTCATCTCAGAGAGCCCACATTACACCCCGTCTCGTAGAGGATTCACTTTCCTCAACTCCTTCAATAATCAAGCTCTATGATAGAACGGAAAAGAATGAATTCATTGTGGGCAAGGATAATATTCACTTTGACCCGGGGTCTACAGCAATAACAATTCTTGATCATAAAACTTCAGAAGAGCGGAAGCCTGTGAGTGATGACCTGATCAAATTCTACCGCCTCACGGATTGTTTAGAACACATTCACTTCCAGAGTACAGGGATTATCAGCAGTGATGTTCCAGGCTTGATTTCTGACAGCTATCGACTGTTCCTGGGGCTTCAATTCTCGATAAAACCTGTAGTTACCGGGACATTCCGAGTTGAAGGATTCAAACCCATGTTTGATATGCTGATAGCAATCAGAGGGAGCAAGGAAAATCTGGCAGAGAAACCATTAGCCATTTTTGATGCATGCCCCTCCCCTCCTTTAAAATGGAGCAATCTGACCACCCAGAGCCTGATCGACTGTGCCCGTGCAGGTATACCTTCAGAACTTATTTCTATGGGTATGACGGGCGCCACTTCTCCCGTGACTATAGCTGGAACCCTTGTCCAGCACGTGGCTGAGAATCTTTGCGGTCTGGTTATATGTCAATTAGCAAAAAAAGGTGCTCCAGTCATATTTGGAGGTTCCCCCTCAAGCTTTGATATGAGGAAAGGAACTACACCCATGGGAGCCATTGAGACGATGATGATTGATTCTGCCTACTCCCAGATCGGAAAATTTCTCAATCTTCCCACACATGCTTACATGGGACTAAGTGATTCCAAGATCAATGATGCCCAGGCGGGTTTTGAAACTGGTATCGGGGCTCTTATAGCAGCCCTTTCCGGAATTAATGTCATCTCCGGTCCTGGAATGTTGAACTTTGAAAGCTGTCAGAGCCTTGAAAAGCTGGTTGTGGATAACGAAATCTGCGCCATGGCCTATAGGATAATTGAAGGAATATCTCAAAGGGATGAGCCTATCGCCAAAAATCTATTCGAAGGATTTTCTGCAGAAACGCAGTTCCTGTCTATGCCTCATACAAGGAAGTGGTATAGAGAGGAGCACTCTTTTCCAAAAATTATAGACCGAGATACATATGACTATTGGGTTTCACTTGGAAAAAAATCGATTGCTGACAGGGCTTCTGAAGAAGTTGAAAAGCTACTTAAAGAGAATCCATTCTCTCCTCTGGACAATAATACTCTTCAGGAACTTCAGAAAATTATGCTTTTAGATGCTCAAAATAATGGAATTTCCAGCCTGCCTGAGATAAAGTTTTAAAATCCAACTATTTTATTGGTTTTTTCTACAGTTTAACTTCTTTAGGTGCCTTTAATGGTTTAATGCCCTGTTTTTCAAGGATTTCATTCAATTTAGGAATCTCCGCCTTCAGAAATTCATTAAGCTTATTTACTAATTCATTTACGGCTTCTGATAATTCCTTGAGCTGGGTTAAATCTGTCTCAGTTGGAGCTGAGGGGTATCCTGAGATGGATATTCCTAATAACAGAACCTGAGTGGAAATAGAACCTCCTCGAAGAGCCATTTCCATAGAGCCCCTATATCCAAATCCCTTGGGCATAATCTCTTCTTCTATCTTAGCGAACTTTTTATTGAAATCTTTAATGGCTGTCCGTACAGTTTCTGCAGTATCCCCTTTCTCTTCTAAACTTTTTTCCAGTTTCTCAAGCTGGTTCCTTACATTTTTTGTAGATGTGACAGATAAACCCATCATCCTTGAAAAGGCCATGACTTCAACCATACTTTCATTTCTCACTACTCTATCTTTTTCACTCATCTGGAACCGTGGATCTGGTCGAACAGTTCCTTTCTTCTTGAACTTTTGTTCTCCAACAACCATCTCTATTGTATATTCACCAGGCGGGACAAAAGGAGCTGCTACAAATCCCATGGATGAAGGTTTTATTTCTTTTCCCTTTTTTGTCTTGGGAACATACTGCAAGTTCCACTCACTTTTTTGAATCCCCTCTTTTTTCAAAGGCTTGATTTTAAATATTATTTCACCATTTGTATCTTTGATAAAAATATCGGGTCTTTCTTCAGGTTTTATTCTGAAGTAGGATGTTATCCTCATGTTGAAGGAAGGATTTTTCGCAGCATAAATCTGAGCACTAAAATATTCGCGAGTAGATGCCCTTAGAAATTGAACCACTGGCCGGATATTGAACAGATGAATGTCAGAATTAAAGACCTCTTCCGTCATTTCCTGGATAGGAGAAATATCATCTAAGATCCATATCCCCCTGCCATGAGTTCCAATAATCAAATCATTCTCTCTTGGGTGAACAGCAATGTCACGCACAGCAACAGTCGGCAGATTATTTTTAAGCGAAAACCAGCTTTTGCCACCATCAAGGGTAGCAAAAATTTCAAATTCCGTTCCAACATAAAGAAGATTCCCATTTTTTAAATCTTCGCGGATGACATGCACCCACCCGAATGGTAAATTCCCTTTTATGGATTTCCAGGTTTTACCAAAATCGGTTGTTTTATACACATAAGTCCCATAATCATCATGGCGGTGTCCATCAAAAGCCACATAAGCTGTTCCTGCATCAAAACGGGAAGCTTCAATCCGAGAACACCAGGTATTCGGAGGAATGCCTTTAATCTTCTTTACTACATTTTTCCATGTTTTCCCCCCATCAAGTGTTACCTGCACGTTTCCATCGTCAGTCCCACACCATAAAACTCCTTTTTTCACAGGAGACTCAGCAATAGTTATTATTGTACAGTGGATTTCCGCTCCGGTATTATCCATAGTTATCGGGCCTCCCGAATCTTTTAGTTTCTCCGGGTCATTTGTGGACAAGTCAGGACTGATTATTTCCCAGGAATGCCCCCCATCCGTAGTCTTGAATAAATAATTCCCTCCTGTATAAACAGTCTTAGGGTCATGAGGAGAGATATAAATGGGTGAATTCCAATTGAAACGATAGGGAGGTTCTTCAAGAGAAGACATAGGTTTTATGGTTTTAGCCTGGTTTATCCTTTTATCAAAACGGGAAAGCCCATTTATTTGATAATTTCTGTAAATAATATTCGGATTAGAAGGATCAACCTGAGCATAAAATCCATCTCCTCCTCCAATCGTATACCAATCGTCGTTTATAATTCCCGCAGTATCCAAGCTGGCACTCGGCCCTCCCCAGCTGCCGTTGTCCTGTAATCCGCAGTAAACATAATACGGATTTCTTTTATCGAATCCAATCTGATAAACCTCAGCCAGGGCCATATGCTGGATAGCATGCCAGCTTTTTCCGCCGTCATAAGTAATATCAATGCCGCCATCATTTCCGTCAATCAAGTGAAGAGGATTTGACGGATCTATCCAGAGAGCATGGTGGTCAGGATGGGTTCCTGCCGAAATGGCTCTAAATTTCTCTCCCATATTTTTTGAAACATAGGATCCTCCAGAAAAAACATAAACAACCTTATCATCGCTCGGGTCAATACGAATCTGGCTGTAATAGAATGGTCTATTATTGACCTGTTTATAAGTTTCATTATCACATGTCCTTGTCCAGCTTTTTCCTTTATCCTCTGAACGCCAGATCCCTCCGTCCTCATGCTCGATAAGGGCATAAACAACATTGGGATTACTCCGGGATACATCGATCCCTATTCTTCCCATTGTTCCTTCGGGCAAATCTTTAGTAAGCTTTATCCAGTTTTCTCCACCATCTGTGGTTTTATAAAGCCCACTTCCAGGCCCGCCGCTTGAAAAATAATAAGGAAGGCGGCGGTGTTCATAGGCAGCAGCATAAAGAATAATGCTGTCTGAAGGATCTATGGCTAGATCAGCAAAGCCTGTATTTTCGTCAATATAGAGGACCTTCTTCCAAGTTCTCCCCCCATTTATAGTCTTATATATGGCACGCTCTTTATTTGGTCCCCAGAGATGCCCCATGGCTGCCACATATACAATGTTCGGGTCTCCCGGATTAATGACTATACGGCTGATATGACGGGTGTCTTCTAGTCCCATATTCTCCCAGTTTTTTCCTCCGTTTGTGGATTTGTAGACACCATCTCCTATCGTTACACTGTTTCTACTTGTCGCTTCTCCCGTTCCTACCCACACAATATCGGGATGGGATTGAGCGATAGCAATATCACCAACTGAGACTGTGTTTTCTTTAAAAAAAACAGGTTTCCATGTGATTCCGTTGTTCACTGATTTCCATACTCCGCTCGGGCCAATAGCCGCATAAATAATCCAGGGTTCCTTTTCGACCACATCGATATCTACGGTACGGCCTCCCATAACCGCTGGCCCTATGCTTCTCCATTTAAGTTTTTCATACAACTTGCCGATTTGTTCGGCACTCTGCCCGTTTGTTTTAAGAGAAAAACAGATAAGAGAAAAAATAATTCCCAGGATAACTAATAGATTGGCTTTTTTCATAACTCCTCCTTTTTTTTTCGATATATTTAAAAAATAATCCTTTTCACTCCGCATTTTATACTGTGCACAATTTTTTAAGGATGTCTTTTATTGTATACAAAGAAACCTCAAAAAAAAATAATTTTATTAATTCTTCCCAGTCTGTCAGATAAAAGGCTTTTTTTTTCGTATTAACCTGGGTTATTCACGAGTTGAGATTGCTTCGGATGCGAGGCACAGTGTATGAAGCTGTGGTTTTCCACTGCGAATGCGCTGTAACGAAGCAGACGTGGTGAGATCTGCTCGCCTGAAAGGAAAAAAATGCCGATGATTAAAATAGATATTATAAAGAATGAAAAATGGCATCGGCAGTTTTTATGAATAATTCAGGTTAAATAAGGAGGCAACCTTTTTATACTTTTATGCGTATTAATAATGAATGAATTGTTTGTAAAGTTTTTTACTTTTAAGGAGATTGAATGTTCGTTTCCGCACACCATTTGTTATATAAGGAACATTATTCTGTAAAAACTCTTTACAGAAGGCGCAGAGCTCTCCCTGATAGACAATGTTGGCACATTTATTGCTGAGATATTTGTTTAATACATGATCAAAATAAATAATAAAAAAGAAAACTTAAGTTTTTATTGGAAAAATTTAAATGTTCTTGAACAGATACTTATTCCCAAGGAGTTATTTTATGAAAAAATGTTTAGTACTTACTTTTATCTTTTTATTACCACTATTTTTACTGGCAAAAGAATCCAAACCGCCTCAAGAACAAAAAACTGTTCAGGCTATTCGAACAAATGGAACGATAAATATTGATGGTTCTCTTGAGGAAAGCGTTTGGCAGCAGGAAGGATATAGTGATTTTGTCCAATCAGATCCCACTGATGGCGCAGAGCCCACTGAAAAAACCGAAGTCTGGGTAGCATATGATGAAAAAGCTCTTTATGTGGCTGCTCGTCTTTATGACTCACAGCCTGATTTAATTAAATGCCGCCTTGGACGTCGAGACGACTTTGTTGAGTCTGATTGGTTCATCTTTGCTGTGGATCCCTATTATGACAGGCGCACCGGTTTCCAGTTTGCTGTAAATCCCTCAGGATCCATTGTTGATTGGACTTTATTTAATGATGAGTGGGACGACACAACCTGGGATGGTGTTTGGGAATGGAAAACCCAGGTCGATGAAAAAGGATGGACGGTTGAGATCAAGATTCCTTACAACCAATTGCGCTTTCCAAAAAGAGAAGAATATATATGGGGAGTTAATTTTCGTAGAGTCATTAAAAGGAAAAATGAAAAAGTTGGATTTGTCTGGGTTCCAAAAGAGGACAGTGGCTATGTCTCCCGCTTTGCCAAGCTTATAGGAATCCGGAATATTCGTCCTGGCCGCCATATTGAGTTTCTCCCATACTCAGTAGGACAGGCGCAATTCAGCCCCGAAGAATCAGGTAATCCTTTTGAGACAGGAGAAAAATTATTGGGAAACGCTGGTTTCGACCTAAAAATAGGGCTGAAAAGCAATTTAACTCTGGATACGACGTTTAATCCCGACTTTGGACAGGTCGAGGTTGACCCGGCTGTGATTAACCTGAGTGCTTTTGAAACATACTATTCGGAAAGAAGGCCCTTTTTTATCGAGGGCTCAAACATCTTCGACCAATTTGGACAGGGTGGAGCTACAAGTAATGCTAATATAAACTGGAGTTCGCCTTCTTTTTTCTACAGCCGCCGCATTGGAAGAACTCCTCAAGGTTATGTCTCACGGAGTGGCTATGTAAATTCCCCTGACAGATCGGCTATTTTGGGTGCTTTTAAACTTTCCGGCAAACTCGGCAACAACTGGAATTTCGGATTTATCAATGCCCTTACAGCGCGGGAATATGCTGAAATTGACTCCGGAGGAGTACGGTATAAAGAACAAGTAGAACCTTTTTCCTACTATGGAGTGCTTCGGACTCTAAAAGAGTTCAATGAGGGAAAACAAGGATTCGGCTTTATTGCTACTTCCGTTATTAGAGACCTCAGTAATGAAAACCTTCAAGGTATTTTGAATAAAAATGCTTTTGGTCTTGCAGTTGATGGATGGACATTTCTAGGTAAAAACAGAACCTGGGTTGTAGGCGGCTGGTTTGGAGGAACCCGGCTTGAGGGAAGCCAGGATACTATTTTAGGACTTCAGCGATCTTCTCTACATTACTACCAAAGACCGGATGCAAATCACGTTGAAGTCGATGAAGGGGCAACCTCCTTGAGCGGCTGGGCTGGAAGGATTACCGTCAATAAACAAAAAGGTCAGTTCCTTTTTAATGCAGCTTTTGGTATGTTGTCTCCTGGATTTGACCCAAATGATACCGGATTTCAGTTTGGGAGCTCTGATAAGATTAATGGCCATCTCCTTTTAGGCTATCATTGGCCTCACCCGGGGAAAATCTTCCGCAATTGGATTATTTATGGCGGTCCTTTTACTAACTATGACTTTGGCGGTAATAATACATGGATGGGTGGTTTGCTTGCTGTAGAAGGACAATTTTTAAACTACTGGGGATTTAACTCGATGATCGCTTATAACCCTAAAACCATGAGCAATAGTCTTACAAGAGGCGGTCCTCTGGCACTCATCCCGGCTGGATATCAGATTGATTTTAGCCTTAATACAGATGGCCGCAAACCGATCGTTATCTCTGTATACGAAGGCCTCTATTCAAGGCCAACTGAAGGTTTTAGCTGGAACGGAGGTATTTCTCTAAGCTGGAAACCCAGAAGCAATATCAGTTTTTCTATTGGGCCGGGCTATTATGTTAGAAAATCAGATATCCAATGGGTAACAAGCGTTGACGACCCCTTAAAAACAGACACATATGGAACCCGGTATGTGTTTGGCAGATTTTACCAGAGAATGCTCTCCAGTAATATCAGGTTAAACTGGACTTTTAATCCTAAGTTGAGTTTACAGCTCTATCTACAGCCTCTTCTTGCTGTGGGTGAATATGACGAATTTAAGGAGCTTGCCAGGCCAAAAGAATATGAATATAACCTCTTTGGTGAAGACAGCTCAACTATAACCTATGCAGACAGTTTATATACTGTTGATCCTGACGGAGCCGGACCAGCTTCGGAATTCTATTTTTATAACCCAGATTTTAATATGAAATCTCTCCGCGGAACTATTGTATTGCGCTGGGAATATTTACCTGGCTCTATACTCTATTTTGTCTGGACTCAGAATCGTGCTGATTATGCTAATCCGGGAGATTTCAATTTCAGCCGTGATTTCAGAAACTTATTGACAGCTCCGGGAGACAATATTTTCCTGATAAAAGTATCCTACCGCTGGAATATATAAAAGTAAGGTTCCCTGAATAAGTACAAAGAGTAAAGAGTGCGGGCTTGATAAATCAGTTCTCTTCCATTTTGCGTGGTTGAAAGATGTCTTGATAGATTAAAAGAAAGTATTCTGGGATGGATGAAGCGACCTTTGAAGATTTAGCCTCCCTGAATCGTTCTTCGAGGAAACCCGACAGGGTCGGGCGGCGAGTATGTATAAACTCAGGTCAGTGGATTCAGAAAACACGCATCTTTTGCCCCAGCGAGTCAAAAGCTGCTCGGTTTCAGGCTTCGCTCCCCTCTCCATCATGGAGAGGAACCATGCCCGCTCTGCCTTCAAACGGTTTTTTCACCCACTGTCCTTCGTTTATGCGTTGAATAGAAGAAGAAGGGATGGCGTGAAAAATCTGAATGGGAGCGAGGCCATTCACGAATACTTTCTGACCATTACTCACACAAAATGTTAGAGAACCAATAAATCAAGCCCCTACAGAAGAGGTGCTTATTCTCCTCCTATCTGCATCAGCTTAATCCGGAATGTTGGAGCAGTAAAACTCCGATTCAGATCAAGGTCATCTCCGACCATATCTATTCCATTCAACATTTCAAATGCTGCTCCTGCTATTGTCAAACCCTTTACTGGAAAAGCAATTCTGCCATTCTTTACCCAGAATCCGGACGCTCCTCCACTAAAGTTTCCGTTGACAGGATTTATCCCGTAGCCGGTAACGCCCTTGAGCAAAAGTCCATTCTTTGTTACTCCAATAATTTCTTCGGGCGGAGTCTTTCCTGTTTCCATATAAAAATTATGGGCACTTATGCCTGGAAGACTCGTAAAACCGCCTCTTGAGGCATTTCCAGTGCTTTTAACTCCTGCCCTTTTGGCAGTTGTAGTGTTATACATAAAGCCCTTCAAGACTCCTTTATCAATAATTATCCTCTTTTGTGTTGGCACTCCTTCCCCATCAAATAGCTTACTGCCTAAACCCTTTGGCCTTGTACCATCATCGATAATTGTCACTAATTTTGAAGCAATCTGCTGGTCCATTTTTTTCGCAAGAAAGCTTCTTCCTTGAATAACACTTTTACCGTTTATAGCGGCTAGTATTCCGCCTAAAATTGCATACCCCACATCAGAGTCAAAAATGACCGAAGCTTTTTGTGTTTTAACCATCTTAGGATCAAGCATTTCATAAGCATTTTTTGCTGCCTTCTCCGCAATCTCTTCAGGTAGTTTTAAATCAGCGAAAAAACGCTGCGAACAGGACTCGCCTCCTGAGGATTTCTGGTCTCCTTTTTCTGCCACAACTGAAACACCATAAGAACAAACTGTCATTTTTGAATTCTTTAATAGTCCGTTGGAATTGGCAATAAAAATTTCTCCTTCTCCTTCTGCATACCTGGCACCGGAACTCTTTGTTATCCTGCGATCTTCCATGGCTAACTTTTCTGCTTTTTTCGCCAGATCGACTTTACTCTCCATGGGAATTTGACTGATCTGAGGATCATAGAGCCCTTCTACTCTCGTTATGCCTCTATTTTCAGGAAGAACATTATTTTCATCAGGAGTTGTATTGCCGGCAAATTTCACTGCGCTTTCAATAGCATTTTCCAGGGCTTTATCTGAAAAATCATTACAGCTTGCAAAAGCCATCCTCCCTTTTACAAAAACTCTAAAACCGACACCATGAGTGGCAGATTCCTGGATAGTTTCAATTTCTCCATTCCGCACCTGGATGCTAAGGTTGCGCCCTGATTCTATATAGACCTCTGCTGCATCGGCGTCGCGTGTCAAACACTTCTTAACAAGCTGATCGGCTAATTTTTTATAGTCCATGATTATCTCCTTTTTTCAATTTATTCATCTTCGTGCTCTGCTTCCACCTACGTTTATTCCGCGAATCCTTACTGTGGGCTGCCCAGCTGAAACTTCTGCCATCTGTCCCTTGCCGCAAATCCCAGGACCAAAAGCCAGGTCATCTCCAACCGCATCGATGTTTGAAATGATATCCATACAGTTTCCGATTAGAGTTGCCCCGCTAACAGGAGTTGTTTTTTTCCCGTTTTCTATCAAGTAAGCTTCACGGCATGTAAAGTTGAACATCCCGGTTATGGGATTGACGCTTCCTCCACTTAAACTCTGTACATATAAACCGCTTTTTGTAGAAGCGAGGATATCTTCAGGCTTATCCTTCCCTTTTTCAATAAAAGTGTTTGTCATCCTTGGAATAGGAATATATCGGAAACTTTCGCGCCTTCCGTTTCCGGTGCGTTCCATTTTTAACTGTTTTGCTGAGAGTATATCGGTCATGTATTTAACAAGAACGCCATCTTTAATCAAAACATTCCGTTTCATCTGGGTTCCCTCATCATCAAAATTTGTTGTTCCTCTAAAATTGGGTAAAGTTCCATCGTCCACCATGGTAAAAACATCACTAGCCACTTTTTTCCCAAGCTTTCCAGTGAATACACCTATCTCTCTAGCAATAATGTCACCTTCCAGAGGATGTCCAACTGCCTCATGCACAAGAACACCTCCCCATCCGTTTTGCATGACAACATCCATTATTCCGGCTGGAGCATCTTTTGCATCAAGCATGGCAATGGATTCACGGGCACATGTCTGCGCCACTTCTTCAGGGGTGACTTCATCAAACATTTCATAACCAGAATGGCGGCTGAGTCTCTCTCTTCCCATATGTCGGGTGTTCTCACTCACACCCAACGTCTGGACGATAAAGAACAGGAGTGGCAACTCATCACTCAGCAAAAGGCCTTCACTATTAGCTACGGTTCTTGCTCTTATTTCATCATAGTAACTGATAGAGGCCATCTTTATCCTTGGATCATATCCTAAGGCGGCTTGATTGGCTCGTTTCATAACATCAAGTCGCTTCTCATCTGCCACTTTTTCAAGAGGAAGTTTGACTTTAATAAACGATTCCTTTTTAGCTTCCTGTACATCAACAGGACTAACTGCTTTAGCACCTCTTGCAATAAAGGATGCAACCTCTGCGGCTCTCGCGAGTTTCTCTTCAGTGATTTCATCCGTATATGCAAATCCGGTTTTGTCTCCGGACATGACTCTTACGCCAGCACCCTGGCTTATACCAAAAAGTGCACTCTTAAATTTTGACTCTTCCATCAATATCCTGCGCGAAATTCTATTTTCCAGGTAAACATCTGCAAATTCGCCTCCTTTTTCGAGGGCTTTTCTTAAAGTTTTATTGAGAATCTCAGGATCTATCTTCAGCTTTGCAATTCCTGGACTTGGGCCTCTACAGGATAGAAGCTGCATCATAAGAGAAGGTGTTGCTGCAATAGCAGCTCCTCCCTTAAGGCTCAATTCAAGAAATTTCCGACGAGGAATATCTTCTACAAAATAGCCTTTAAGTTTCATATCTAACCTCTCTAAATGAATTTTTCCGTATTATATCTAAAGTAAATTTTCAAAGCAAAAAAATTATGAATAATTCAGGAAAACTGGAATATTCACGAATCGATATTGTCGGCAGTTTTTATGAATAATCCAGGAGAACGTGGATTATTCACGAGTCGAGCGTGTCGGCAGTTTTTATGAATAATCCAGGAGAATTACTGGGCGTTCTCTAGTATACTGGAAAGTCTGATATTCTTGTTCTGCAAGCTTTTCCCCATGGCTCTATCAAGAGTGGCTAAAGAAAGGTTATAATCTATAATAGCTCTGAGCTCAGCACTTCGTGTATTTGCCAGATCCCTTTGGTATTGAAGGACAACATAATTAGTTGTTAGCCCCACTAATAACTTCTTCTGCTCTGCTTCCAATTTCTTCTCTGCCAGCTCTCGTGCAACCTTGTAAGCCTGAACACGCTTATAATCTGTTTGAACAGCCCTTACAGCATTCCTGATTTCTAGAAAAATCTGCTGTTCCTGATCCTTAAAGCTCAGCATCGTCTGTTCCAGATTGACCTTTGCTTGAGCATGCGCTGCGCGAGATAAGAATGAGTTAAGAGGAATACTCAGTGTTATTCCTACATTCCAATTCCTGTATCTAAAGTTAAATGCATCTTTTAAGGCGTTAGAGGAACTTCCTGGAATTTCGCCGATTATAATATCTGTTAGAGGATTGTTGTCTTGATATTGAATTTGTGTGCCTGACACTCCGGGGCTCCAGTAATTTGCCTGGAGGTTCAGGTCCGGAAGAAGTTGGTTTTTAGCATAAGTCAGATCAATTTCCTTGCTATTTATGTCAATCCTTGTTGCCTGCAAGTCAGGCCTGTTTTTTAATGCCGTGACCAGCGCCTCCTCAAGACTAACTTCCCTCCTATCAAAAGCGGGCTTATCAACCGGGATAATCTCTATTCCTAATCCTTCTTCTTCAGCAGCAATATTGATGATTGTTCTTAAAAGATCTTCATTATTCCTGACTACGGCTTCAGCCTGGAGGATATCTGCTTCACGGGTTGCTACTTCCGCTTCAGCACTTAAGATTTCTATTTGCGCAAGTGTCCCTACCTCAACCTCTCTTTTATTCTTTGCTAAAAGGTCTTGAGCTAATTCCAAAGATTGTTTTCTCACTTTGAGGTTCTCAATGCTATAAACCAGATTCCAGTAAGCACTCTCTACGTTGTAGACTGTATCCATCAGCACACGTTTGAATTGATTTTCCGAAATATCCCTGTTGTTTTTGGCGATGATAATTTCTTTACGGCTAATATTAAATCCAAAATTTTTCAACAGCGGTTGTGTAAAATTAAAATTCAATGTGCTCCCATAGCGGGGATTAATTGTCTGGAATTTTCTATTTGTATCACTTTTGTACGAATATAGAGATACAGAGAAACTTCCACCTGTAGGAAAAAGCTGTAAGATCCTTGCTGAATAATCACTAAATTCAGACTCGACCTGTGTTGCGGCATCTATCCAGGAGTAAGAAGCTGAACTTGTGTTTTCTAAACTGTACCCGAATGAAAGGCTGGGCATGAACTTTTCACGTGCCTGAGATACAGAAATATCAGCAAGTTCTGGATTCAAGACCTGAACAGCAACATTAAGATTATTTTTCATGGCTCTTAGGATACATTCTTCAAGAGATAAAGATTTCCCTTTCTCCTGAGCCCAGATACCAAAAGCAAAAAATAAAATAAAACAAATCAGACAAAGAGCTTTTTTAAAATTTATCATTTTGAACCTCCGGATAAGTTATCAATTTTATCCCTTTTTGAATTATTTTACTGATTATTGACACCAGTTTACTTACCTTCCACGATCCAGCCATCCAGGAGATTAATGATCCTTCGGCCATAAGATGCATTTTTTTCTGAATGAGTAACCTGAAGGATTGTAGTTCCAGCATTATTCAATTCTTTGAACAAGTCCATAATCTCCTCGCCCTCTTTTGTATTTAAATTGCCAGTAGGTTCGTCTGCAAGAATCATTTTTGGACTTGTGATAATAGCTCTAGCAACCGCCACTTTTTGCTGTTGCCCACCGGATAATTGATTGGGAAACAGATTTTTCTTGGCAACGATATGAAACCTGTCGAGCATATCACAAACCTTACCTTTACGTTCCGAACCTTTTACTTTCTTGTATAGAAGCGGAGTTTCCAGGTTTTCGTAAACGGTTAAATCATCTATGAGGTGATAGCTTTGGAAAACAAAACCAATATGGTGTTTATGGAGTTCTGATAGCTTCCTTTCGTTCATCCTATGTACTTTTTGATCAAGGAAGTAATATTCGCCACTTGAGGGTGTATCCAGCATTCCCAGGATATAGAGTAAAGTTGACTTTCCAGCACCCGAGGGTCCCATGATAGTCACAAACTCCCCCTCTTTGACCTCAAGGTCAATATCCCGCAAGGCAAATGTCTTCACAAAACCTGAAGAGTAATATTTAGATATGTCTAAAAGTTTAATCATTTTTACCTCCGGTTATCTAAAATCAGCTTCACATAATTATCTAATGGATATTTGTTTCTATCCACTGTTCACTGAAACCATCCATACCTTAGCGCCTTCCAGTTTGGCTAAAGATGTTTTGATAGCCTGATAATTTACAGTAAACAAAACAACGGAGAGAGCATAAAGTGTCACAAAAGGCGATTTTTAGGGAGTTCTGGAACACGGCTCTTATCTTTTCTAAATTCTGCTCTCTATTCTTTCTGCCTTCTTTCGAAACATGATCGGAATATTGTCCCTGGTAGGAATACCGATTTGAATCAATTCCCAATCTTTCTCATGTTCTTGAATTACACGTCTTACTACAGCGACTCTATCTTGTGTCTCCTCATCTTCGGCTTCCCACTCCACAATTTCAACACGATAAAACATTGATCTTTTTTTACCATTAATCTTTACATCAATATCAATGTTCTGCTCTGCAGCAAACGTTGGTATTTGAATAACAACTTCTCTCATTTTTACCTCCTTGCTTTCTTATTTATTTATAGTTCTTAGTTATTCCTTCCAGTTTTTTTTATGTTTGTGCAAGATAATGTCCTTCTTTTTATTTCTAAATCTTCTATTCACTTTTTTTTAAAATAATTTTTTTGATAATCAATATTTATTTTTTTTATTGATTAGTAAGCTCATTCATACCTTAACGATTCAACTGGATTTGCTATTGCTGCCCTGACTGCCTGGTAACTTACTGTGAGCAGTGCAATCACCAATGCCACAACCGCTGCCAGGATAAATACCAATGGTCCCACATTGATGCTGTAAGCAAAGTTCTGAAGCCAGCGGTCCAATATAAAATAGGCGATGGGCCAGGCAATAATATTAGCAATGAGCACCCATTTGGTGAACTCCTTGGTAAGTAATAAAACAATCCTCGAAACCGAAGAGCCCAGCACTTTGCGGATCCCTATTTCCTTAGTCCTTTGCTCAACCATAAATGATGCCAAACCAAACAAGCCAAGGCAGGAAATAAGTATTGTTAGGGAAGCAAAATAGCTGACGATAGTACCCATTCGCTGTTCATTCCTGTAGCGCCTGTTTATTCTTTCACTAAAAAGCTGGTATCTAAAAGGGTAATCCGGACTGAATTTCTTACAGATGTTTTCTAAATATTTTATCGTCTCAGATATATTATCCGGCCCAATCCTGATAAACAAACATTTCATCATATTAATCCAATCAGGATTCATCCCAAATACAAATGGAGTTATCTTATGATGAAGAGGCTTGAAATGAAAATTTTTCACTACTCCAACAATTCTTCCTTTTTGGCCGGCAAAAGAGAATCGTTTTCCAACAGGCGATTCCATTCCCATAAGCTTGGCAGCTTCTTCGTTGACAATAAAAGCTTCTGTAGCATCAGTCGTATACTCTCTTGAAAAGCTTCTCCCTTCCACTACTTCCATCTTAAATGTTTCGAAATAGTCAAAATCGACAAAATCCCAATTCATAGATACCTTTTTTTCAGGATCTTTCCCATCCCAATCCAAGGCTGAGTGAGTAGAAGCTATAATATCCGGACTCTGTGCACTCCTTGTGATCTTTAGAATATTAGAATTTTGTAATAATTCATTTTTTAAAGATTCATATTTTTGATTTTGCTCGTCTTGCATATAAATAAAAACAAGGTTCTCTTTGTCATACCCCAGATCTCTATTTTGCATAAAATCAAGTTGATTAAATACAATCAGCGTACCTATTATTAAAAAAATAGAAATCGAAAACTGGCTTACAACAAGCACCTTTCTGAACAAAGAACTTTTTACACCGGAGCTCAAAGTCCTTTTTAGTACATTCACTGGCTGTAATGATGAAAGGAAAAGTGCAGGATAGCTTCCCGACAGGATTCCAGTAAAAAGTGCGATGGAGATAAGCCCAATAAGAATTGTGATATTACCTGAAAGATCAAGTTTTACATGTTTTTCTGATAAGCTATTAAATGCCGGGAGTATAAGTTCTACTATAAACAATGTTAAAATAAACGCTATAAACGAAAACAGGATCGACTCACCGAAGAATTGCTTGATTAAATCTGATTTTTTTGCCCCTATCACCTTTCTCAGCCCTATCTCGTTTGCTCTTGTTGCTGCTTTGGCTGTGGCCAAGTTCATAAAATTTATGCAGGCAATGATTAAAACAAAACATGCGATGGCTGAAAAAATGAAAACAAACGTGATAAGCCCACCTCCTCCCAATGCATAAAGGTGGATCCTTGTCAGTGGCTGTAAACGGAGCTGTACAGTCATTCCAGAAGAGGTTGGGTCATGTTTTTCTTTGATACCAGTTATCTTCTGCTCTACTTCCTCTACTTGAGAAGTGCTATTGAGCAATACATAGGTTTCCAGGGGATTCCCACCCCAGTGGTCTGGTTCACCGAAAGCAAGGTTGAAGGGAATAACACAATTAAACTGAAACGAGGAATTTTTTGGTAGGTTTTCAATCACCCCTGTTACCTTAAGATCAGACTGATTATTTATATTTAGGACTTTTCCTATGGGATCTTCCGAGCCGAAATACTTCTGACCCATCTCTTCTGTGATGACCACTGAAAATTTTTCGTCAAGCGCAGTTACCGGATCACCCTTAATAAAAGGAAACGTAAACAGGTTAAAGAACGATGGATCAGCAAAAGCTATCTGATTATTTGTAAAAATCCTCTCTTCGAATTTAATCAGTATTCCTGGTTCAAAGCTATACCTAATAGCATCAACAACATCCGGACATTCTGTTTTAAGAACCCGGGCTAGAGGAAAGTATGATTCAGAAAAAATATTGGACCGGCCATCTGAATATTGAACTTCAGTATAAATCCTGTAAAGGTTGTTCCTGTTTTTATGGAATCTGTTGTATCGAACCTCGTCCTGGACCCAGAGCAGGATAAGGATGCAGCATGCCATACCGAGAGCAAGTCCAAAAATATTGATAAAAGAATAGACTTTGTGCTTCTTCAAGTTTCTTATGGCAATTTTTATGTAGTTTTTAAGCATTACCCACTTCCTTGGAATAAATGGAGCGCACGGTACAAAACGAGGCCTTGTCTTTTAACTCCCCTCGCCTCTCTTTGGCATATTACATTTGCCATAATCCTTCCTCCCAATACACCCGGATGGTTTATAAGGCAAGATTGGCTTATGTTCTATTCGCTTTTATCTTGTCTAAATCTTGAATTCTTTCTGGATATTTTCAGAAACAATATGACCGTCAAAAAGATGTATAGTACGGTGGCTATATTCAGCATAGGCGGGAGAGTGAGTAACCATGACAATCGTTGTACCGGTCTCATGCAGCTCTCCCAGTAACTTCATCACTTCTTCACCGTGGGCAGAATCAAGGTTTCCTGTAGGCTCATCAGCCAGGATCAACTTCGGCTTTGTAATGACAGCTCTGGCTACAGCCACACGCTGCTGCTGGCCGCCTGACAACTGCTGGGGAAAATGATTCTTCCGGGCTATAATCTCTATTTGCTCAAGCACCTCGTTCACTCTTTTTTTACGCTCTGAGGCAGAGTAATTGAGATATAGAAGTGGCAGCTCGACGTTCTCGAAGACTGTCAATTCATCGATGAGGTTAAAGCTCTGAAATATAAATCCTATGTTTGATTTTCTAATGTTAGCTCGCTGTCTTTCAGAGTATTTTGCTACTTCTTCTCCGAGAAAATGGTACTCCCCGGCGGATGCTTTATCAATCATGCCAAGGACATTTAAAAGAGTTGACTTACCGCATCCTGAGGGTCCCATAATTGCAACATATTCTCCTTCTTTGACATCAAGATTGACATTGTTTAAAGCAGTCGTTTCAATTTCTTCAGTGGTGTAAATCTTGTTAAGGTTTTTGGTTTTGATCATTATTATTCTCCTTGTATTTTTAAAAGCCTATAGCTATCAACTTAGCTTTCAGCTTTATTTCAAAATTAATCTCTCCATATTGCCGAAGCTTTCATAGGATGAAGTAATCACTTTCTCTCCTGGAACCAAACCTTCAAGCACCTCAAAAACTTCAGTATTGTATCTGTTCAGCCTAATTCTTCTTTTAGTGGCGAGGCTCCCGGATTCATCAACAACATAAACCCAGTTTCCACCGGTTGTCTGATAAAAGCCTCCTCTGGACAAGAGTATAGCCTCGGATATGCCTCCCAACGCAAGTCGTATATGAAAAGTTTGTCCTCGTCTTATTCCCTCTGGTTCCTTACTCACAAATTCCATGTCGACTTCAAATCTCCCCTCAATAACCTCAGGATAAATTATCTTGACAACCAGCTTGTGGGTTTTTCCTGCAAAAGGAAATGTTCCGGTTTTTCCGACTTCAATCTTTGCAATATAATGCTCATCTATACCAGCTCTGACTTTAAATCCCTCTAAAACATCAATCTGTCCCAATCGCTGACCCGGGGACCTGGATTGGCCGACTTCTGCATCCAGGGCAGTCAGATGGCCGGAAACAGGAGCTTTTATAATTAAATTTTCCTGTTTCTTATAAATAACTCCTAGATTGTCCTGCATGCGTCTAAGCGAAGTTTCCAGTGCATCAATTTGGCTCTGTCTGAATTTCAGGTCATTTTCCTGACTTTCAACTGTTAATTTTTTACTTTGAATCAAATACTCATACTGATCTTTAGCAATTTCATATTCATGCTTGGCGACCAAATCATCCTTTATCAGCTCTCTGTAACGCTCGTAAGTACGTTTTTGTTGTTGAAGCCGATTTTCAATGCCAGCCAGCTCCTGGCTCAATTGTAAGCGGTACTGCTCCATGGAAAGACGTGTATTACGCAGATTGTTGCTCTGCTGAAAGAGCTCAGACTCTCTCCACATGATATCAAGCAGAAGATTAGTATTGGCCAGTTTTAGGATTTCATCTCCTTTTTTTACCATTGTGCCTGCTTCCAAGTAGATTTCCTCTACTCTACCTCCTTCATCTGCACTCAGAATATGTGTAAAAATCGGGAGTACTTGCCCTGGAACAGGGATAAATTCCTGGAAGGGGCCTTTTTCTACCGTGGAAATAGTCAGCCTTTCCTTCTTTACATTTAATGTTGATTTAGTCATTTTAAAAAGTAAAAGATATAGAACCACAACTACAAATATTCCTACAGCCGCCACTCCAGCAATTCTTTTTGGGGGCCACTTCTTTTTTTTGATTTTACGGTCCATCCCCATGATAATCCTCCATATCCAGTAATTTTTTCATTTTTTTATCTTTATCATATTTTCTAAATCTATGTATTTATCCATCTAAACTTGTTTTCCACACTCATTTTTTGTGCAATAAATGTGCCATTATCGAATATACGCAGTAAGATAGTAAATAGTTGCTTTTTTTTAAAAAAAAAGTGTCCGCTAGCATTACAACCGGTGTACGTTATCGAACAGTCAATTTATAACTTAACTCAATTAACAGACTTTAATCAAGTGAGAATACGAGAAAAAAGAGCCTTTTTTGAAAGGCATGTATCTTGCATTACACTCCATTAACAAATGATTTTAAAAAAATTCAAGAAAGATTTTACTGAAGGCTTTTGGTATAATCTGTTAAAAGCTGAATATTCTTAAAAGGAAAAAACTCCATGGGTGAAAAAACGGGAAAAATTCTCATCGTCGATGACGACGAAGACATTCTTAACGCAGCTCGTTTGTTTCTCAAGCAACACGTCGCGCTGGTTCACACAGAGAAAAATCCTGAGAGGATTCCTTCTCTTCTAAAAAATGAAACATATGATGCTGTCTTATTGGATATGAATTTTGCAAAGGGCGCGACCTCCGGCCAGGAAGGTTTTCGATGGCTCGATAAAATTCACGAAATCGATCCCTCAATGGTTGTTGTTCTTATCACAGCTTTTGGGGACGTGGAAATGGCTGTCCGTTCTATTAAGGAAGGAGCAATGGACTTTGTCCTCAAACCCTGGCAAAATGAGAAGCTTCTGGCTACAGCTTCAGCTGCTGTCAACCTGCATCAATCACGAATCGAAGCCGATAATCTACGCCTTCGGCAGAAACAGCTTAGCGCTGACCTTGACCAGCCTTTTCACGATTTTATCGGCACAAGTCCAGCCATGCAAAAAGTATATGCCGCCATTCAAAAAATCGCAAAAACAGATGCCACTGTACTAATACTGGGTGAAAACGGAACAGGCAAGGAGTTGGTGGCACGCGAATTCCACCGTCAATCTACACGCGCTGATGAGGTCTTCATCAGTGTTGACATGGGGGCACTAAGCGAAACTCTTTTCGAAAGCGAGCTCTTTGGCCACGTAAAAGGTGCTTTTACAGACGCCAAAGAAAACCGTGCTGGAAGGTTCGAGATCGCTTCTGGCGGCACATTATTCCTTGATGAAATCGGCAATCTTTCTTTGCCACTCCAAGCTAAACTACTTTCGGTCCTTGAAAACCGCAAGGTCACTCGCCTGGGTTCCAACAGGCCTATCGAAACCGATGTCCGCCTCATCTGCGCCACTAATATGCCCATTCATGACATGGTAGCTAAAAACCAGTGGCGCCAGGACCTTCTCTACCGCATTAATACCGTTGAGATTCAAATGCCGTCACTGCAGGAACGGCCCGAAGATATTCCTCTGCTCGTGGAACATTTCCTGAAAATTTACTGTAAAAAATACCAAAAAGCTCTTAAAAGAATAAATGCTACAACCTTGAAAAAACTGGAGAAATATCACTGGCCTGGAAATGTAAGGGAGCTTCAGCATGCCATAGAGCGGTCTATTATCATGAGCGATTCCAAGGTGTTGCAACCTCAAGACTTCTTCTTCTCCACCATAGAAAAAAAAGAAAATGACCTTTCTTTTGAAGAATACAATTTAGAAGAGATTGAGAAGCTTATCATCCGCAAGACAATCAGCAAGCACAAAGGCAACATCAGTCATGCAGCCAAAGAACTGGGACTTTCAAGAACTGCTTTATACCGCAGATTAGAAAAATATGATTTATAAAAGTTTTCGACTAAATTGCGTTTTCCGGATTTTATTCCTTTCCTCAACATTCTTTCTTTTTTTCTACCTCCTCTTTAAAACAGCTCTTTACTCAGCAACTTTTATCGTCGGGGCCATTATTCTTTATCAAATCTATGCCCTTATTCGTTATGTTGAAAAGACAAATCGAGATCTAACCCGTTTTTTTCAATCCATTAAGTACAGTGACTTTTCCCAGACTTTTAAGTACAGCGGCCTCGGCTCTTCCTTTGACAGTCTTAAAAGCGCATTCACTGAGGTTGCAGATGCATTCCGAAAAGCAAGAGCTGAAAAAGAAGAGCATTATCAATATTTACAAACCGTGGTCCAACATGTTGGTATTGGACTTATAGCATTTCAACCGGACGGTGAAGTAGAACTAATTAACACTGCTGCAAAACGCCTTTTAAGAGTTCCAAGGCTTAAAAACATAAAATCTCTTGAATCTTTCAGCAAGCCTTTAATGACTAAACTGTTTCAGCTAAAATCCAGAGAAAATGCTCTGGTTAAAGTCGAAGACAACAACGAATTGATGCATTTGGCTCTTTATTCCACTGAATTTAAATTACATGGACAGATATTTACTCTGGTTTCGCTGCAGAATATCCACAGTGAATTAGAAGAAAAGGAAATCGAAGCCTGGCAAAAACTTATTCGAGTTCTCACCCATGAAATTATGAACTCAATTACACCTATTGTTTCGCTTACTTCTACGGTTAATGGATTAATAAATGAAACTTATAAAATCAAGGCATCAGGTAAAAAATATGACGTTGATTCATTAAATGATATCCAGCAAGCTCTTCATACTATCCGGAAGCGAAGCCAGGGCCTATTGCACTTTGTCGACGCCTATAGAAATCTCACTGTAATCCCAAAACCTAATTTTCAAATTTTTCCTGTTAAAGAGCTTTTTACCCGAGCCGAACAACTCATGAAAGCTAATATCGAGGATGCAGGTGCTGTATTTGAGGTTAATATAGACCCGCAAACTCTTGAATTAACCGCGGACCCTGAGCTCATCGAACAGGTCCTTATTAATCTCCAGTTGAATGCACTTCAGGCAGTAAAAGGAAAGAAAAATCCAAGGATAAACCTGGACTCCCACCTGGGCGAAAGGGGCAGAATCATTATCCAGGTCATTGACAATGGTCCAGGCATACCGGAAGAAAACATGGAAAAGATATTTATACCTTTTTTTTCAACAAAAGAGGGAGGATCAGGGATAGGGCTTAGTTTATCAAGGCAGATTATTCGTCTGCATAAAGGAGCGATCACAGTTCATTCAGAGCCTAATGTCCGGACAGTGTTTACATTGAGGTTTTAAATCTTTTTTCCTTTTACCCGAGCTTTTCTTTAATATATGATTTATTTTGCCTCGAAAATTTTATTCTGATATAAATTAAAGAGTCTTTTCTGAAAACCTGGCTTATGAGGCCATAAAAAAAGTTTTTAACCAGCATGCTGGCAAGAATATAATAATCGAAGGAGGGAGAGATGACCGAGATGATATCTTTCTGTGGCTTGGCCTGCAGTGAGTGTGGAGCATTCCAGGCAACAAAAAATAATGACGACACAAAGCGTGAAGAAGTTGCAGAGCTCTGGAGCAAGGAATATAAAACAAACATTAAACCTGAAGACATTAACTGTGACGGCTGCATATCTGAGGGAGGAAAACTTTTTAATTATTGCAAGATTTGTGAAATAAGAAAATGCGGAAAGGAAAAAGGAGTAGTTAACTGCGCTTATTGCAGCGATTATTCCTGCGAGAAACTAGAGAAGTTCTTTGAGATGGTTCCAGATGCCAAGAAAAAGTTGGATGAACTTAAAAGCAGTCTTTAACTTTATCTGGTAATTTTAATCGAAAAACTTACTGCCCGTAATATAACCTGAGAAAATCACACGAATCCTCATTTAAAACCTGAAAAAATGGTCTGCGCCAGAAATCCAGCAATGGGGGGGAAGATAAACGTGCAAGCAAGACGAACAAATGTAAATTTCCACCCTAATATCCCGATTTCCATGGGCAGGCGGGAAACAGCCCAAAGCGACCAGGCTGTAATAAAAGCAACCATTGTTCCCAATCCGGCACCAGCACGCAAAAATCCAGCCGCAAGGGGCAAGCTGACATATGGTCCTCCCGGGGTTATCCCTCCGGCAAGAGCCCCTATGAGTATCCCGCGCATTCCGGACGCCTCCCCTATCCATTTTGACATAAGTTCCTGAGGCAAAAGAACCTGAGCCATACCGGCCAAAATAAAGGCAAATATTAATAAGGGAAGAATTTGAGTTGTCATCTTCAGGGCGGATTTTAATCCTATTATATGCTGCCCCTCTCCTTTAGTGTATCCGATAAAAAGGAGAGTTATGGCAAGTATAGCCATAATTATTGTTGGAATAAGCATGTTCGAAATCCTCCTCTTTTTTTCCATTTTAAGTTGTTCTAAATCGTATTTTTATTGAGAAAATTCAAGCTTTAATCATTTAAAAAATAGATAATTTTATTTTTCCTTTTTTTTCTTACAACTCTAAAAATCGTATTTATATGGTAATTGTCCCTGGGAAGCGAAAGCAAGTCTCCCAGATTTTCAAACATGAGATTTATTTATTAGTATTAATTTTTTGTTTTGGATGAGATTTATTATAGAAAAAATCTCTTTAAGTTACAAATTCGAATCCTTAATCTGACAGTTCGGTTAAAAGGCAAAAAAAGTCATTGTTGAAATAAAAACTAGAAATGTTTAGAATTACAAACGCTAAGAAATGAGGTAAAAAATGTCAAATAAAAGAAATTTTCCGAGATTGGATGAAATATGGGATGTGGGTTACAGAACAGTTACCACTAAAGAGTTTAAATCCGACCCTATCAACAGCATTACAATGAATATCAGTGGAGGAGGAATCTGTTTTGAAGCCGGGGAGGAAATTCCTGAGGGAACCATGCTGGTTCTCGAATTGAAGTCACCAATCTTTCCTTCATCTATCATAGCCTTGGCGAAAACATGTTGGTGTAAAAATAAGAAGAAGGATAAATACGACTTGGGAGCAAAATTTTGGTGGACAGGCTGGAAAGATGACAGTGTACAGAAGAAAGTAGCAAAATATATCAACAAAAAGATCACTTAACTTTCTCCTCTCGATTTACCTGCAGTTAAATACTTACTCATATCCTCTGGAATGAAGTCTGTTTTTTTTTTAAGTAATGGTTAAATCATGTTATTCTCGATCATTCCGTCTAAAAGTTTTACAGCTCTCCGGGCTCTAGAAGAAATATTGGGATTATGCGTGATAACAACAAGAGTATGCCCTTGCCTCCACAGGTCTTCAAAAATAGCCAGGATTTCCCGGACTTTGTATCTGGGAGGAAGAAGCCAGGCAAAAAAGACTCAGAATTTTATAACAATTGAGCTGAGTAAAAAGAAATCTGTGTTTTTATGGCCAGGGACGGGTTTGCGTTCATAAATGATTTGAAGGCTTGTTTTTAATGCAAAATAACGGCTGACTGAAGCAGAGATTGAAGAATAAGAATTTAATCGATAATCCTTGATGTCCTCCATATTCAAGAAAAGAATTTCCTGATGGACAAACTGAGCAGCAGAAGAGAAATCATAGATAAGTTTGCTGGACAAAATCGAAGAGACAAAGGATTCAGAAAATGATCTTTGCGTGATAATAGGACCATCGTTTACGTCATCCTGGATGATCTTCTCTGAGTTATTTTCACTGCTCCAGCCTAAAGCTCCTTCAGAGGATATTTCTATCTTTTCCTTTTTTATCCACGTATAGCCCGCTCCTACGGAAAACGCAATACGCAAATTATAACCAGCTAATTTATTTCTCTCTGCGCTCACTAAACTAAGGAGATACACCCGGGAACTTATTTCCCGGTCATATTTAAGATGAGTATAATAAATTTCTGATCTTTCCTGATTGTTTGAATTTGAATGAATAATGCTTCCCTTAAAATTAAGTTCATTTTTTTTGAGATGAAGATCCTGAACTGTATCAAAGCTGAAGGAAAATGCATTGTTGTTCCCCCTTGTCAAAATACAGGACAAACTTGTCGAAGAGGAATAGACTTTTTCTTTTTCCTTTTTTTCACTTTTTTCAGTAGCTTTTAAGGGAAAGGCAAATAATCCAATCAAGACAATAATTAGACCAATATGATTGTCCTTATTAAAATTCCTTCTCAAACGTTTAAATAATCTTCTCATACCGAAATAAAATCTCCTATTAGTAAAAAAAAGGAGGGCATTTTTTCACTTTTGGAGGGGATGGCAGTTGCTCTCCAGATAATTCTTTTTTTGGCATAACAGGTTACTTTTTTATCACCATATTTTTTTATATAAAATTTATTTCGTAATTCAGATTAATCTTTCTTTTTAAGCCTGAAAAAAAGCCAGTTTTTATCTTGCGGTTCCTTGGCTTTAAGTTTTATCAAGCAGAATTTTCCAGACAATTTCTTACCATTTATCTCAATAATTCTCTTAAAGGATGTTACCTCAAGAGGAAGATAATCGCCTTTGTCCCAGGTTTCCACTTTACCAGCTCCATACTGACCTTCAGGGATTATTCCTTCAAAATCCTCGTAGCCCAAAGGATGGTCCTCAGTCTGCACAGCCAATCTTCTAATCCCTTCTTCTTGTGGGGGAGATTTGGGAATTGCCCAGCTTTTCAGTACGCCTTCCTCCTCTAAACGCAAATCAAAATGGAGGTGAGAAGCGTCATGTTTCTGTATAACATAGACCAATTTTACTGACTTTCTCTTTTGTTTTGACTCTCCAGGCTCTTGTGTCTTGCTAAAACTTCTCTTCTTCCTGTATTCTTTAAGGCTCATTTTCTTGTCAGACAGTTATCAATTATCAGACACTAATTATCTGATGTCAATTACAAAGCGTTTTTTTAATTACGGGTTACTATTTAAAAATTACTGAGTAAAAAAGTGTCGGCAGTTTTTATGAATAATTCAGGTGGACATGGATTATTCACTCATTACGAGGGGAACAAATTTATATTTATTATCTTCTTTTTTGACCTTGCCAAAAAAGTGTTCCGGATCATGATTAAAAGCAAGTATCCAGTCTTCCTCTACCGCTTGGTCAAAAACTTTCTTTTTATTCTCCATTGTCTCCAAAGGAAAAAGATCATAACTCATCACATATGACAATCCTATGTGAGCTGAAGTCGGGACCAAATCTCCAAGAAAAAAAAGAACTTTTCCCTCTGAATGAACCTTGACACACTGAAAACGGGATGTGTGTCCAGGTATAATAATAACCTCCACTCCTTCTGCTATCTCCCTGTCTCCATCAAGAAGCTGAAGAAGTTCGTATTTTTCCAGAGGTAAAAAATTATGTTTTAAATAACTCTGCTTATCCCTTTCGCTGGGATGTAAAGCGTACTCCCACTCTCCTTTTTGAATGATGTATTTTGCTTTTGGAAAGCTTGGCACATCCTCTCCTTTTTTGTTTTTATATGTATTTCCCCCACAATGATCGAAGTGAAGATGCGTGTTTATAACAAAATTTATCTCTTCTGCTTGATACCCCAGCCTTTGAAGAGAATGGACAAGTCCAGGCTCTCTCTTCACAGAGTAATAATCAAAAAATTTCTGGTCTAAATCGCCGCCAATTCCGGTCTCAACCAGTATTAAAAATTTCCCGGTATTTATCAGTATAGAATTTAATCCAAGCCTTATCCTGTTCTTTTCATCTGCCGGGAATTTCTTTTCCCATAGAGTTCTGGGAACCACACCAAACATAGCCCCCCCATCTAAATAGAAGTATCCATCTCTGAGACCGTGGATTTTAATCTGACCTATGGAAATCTTATTTACGGTCATTCGATGAGTTTTTCCAGATTATAGACCATATCTTCGCGGGAGTACTCAGCAAATTCGATTTTCCCCGTGTCCATCCGGAGAGCATCCTCAGGGCAAGCCTCAACACAAAATCCACAAAAACAACATCGGCTTAAGTCGATGATAAAAATGGAAGGGTATTTCTGAATCTCTGGGTCTGGATCCTCGGCTGCCTCCACATAGATACATTCTGAGGGGCAAACTGTTACACACAACATGCAGACTACACAGCGGGGCTTTCCATCTGCCCTCTTCATCAGTCGATGCAAACTCCTGTGTCTTGAAGCAATTTCTCTTTTCTGTTCAGGGTACTGGATAGTTACAGCTCCTTTTCTCTTCGTTTTGAATCCAAGAACTTTTAATATGTGGAAGTGCATATTCACAACAAAATGGCGTGTAGTGATAATACTTCCCTTGATAATCTCGATAAAATATCCCAGCGCTTTAATCATTTTAGAAACTCATCACAATGCCTGTTCCGATTATATTGACCAGACTTAAAGGAATAAGTAGTTTCCAGCCTAAATCCATGACCTGATCATACCGAAATCTCGGATACGTCCAGCGTATTAAAATCTGAAGCCAGCAGAAAAAGATAACCTTCATATTGAAAGATAACACTTGTAAAAGAACAACAATCCCATGAGGTAATAACCACTGCCCTCCCCACGGAAAGTGAAATCCATCTGCAGCCAACCAGGGAACCTGCCAGCCTCCAAAAAAGAGTGTTGTCAGTAAAGCCGAAACGATTATAATCTCCATAAAATCAGTCATCATAAACAGGCCCCATTTGAGGCCGCTGTATTCAGTAAAAAATCCGACAATCTCATTTTCTCCTTCCGGAAGGTCAAATGGCACTCTTTTTGTCTCTGCAAGGGCTGCGAAGAAAAATACGAGTAAGCCTAATGGCTGAAGAAAAATTCCCCACTTTGGAAGGAATCCGAAAAGCAATCCTCCCTGAGCATGAACAATTTCAGAAAGCCTCAGTGAGGGAAAAACCATGATCAATCCAACGAGCGATAAACCAAGGGCCACTTCATAGGAAACGAGCTGAGCAGCACCTCGCATTCCTCCCACAAGAGCATACCTGTTATTTGAAGCCCAACCGCTGACAATTATGCCGTATATCCCTAAAGACAGCATGGCCAGAACAAACAGGAGTCCCACATTAATATCCAGAATCTGGAGTTTAATAGTCTGCTTCCCTATTTTGAGGACATCCCCGAAAGGAATCGCTGTAATAGTAATGGCCACAAAGAAAAAAGAAAGGAACGGAGCAAGGGTATGGAGAAACCTTCTGGAGAAACGTGGCGTAAAATCTTCTTTAAAAATCATTTTTATGGCATCGGCAAAAGGCTGGAAAAGGCCGATTATACGAATTCCCAGAATGGATGCTCTGTTCGCTCCGATTCTATCCTGAATAACAGCACTTTCTTTTCTCTCTGCCCAAGTCAGATAAAGAGTTAACAAAAGGAACCAGACTAAAGCACAAATAATCTTGATTAAAATAATTATTAATTCATTCACTTTTATTCTCGAAAAAAGAGATTTCTTTTCTCATCTCTTTTAAGACAACTTCAGGAGTATTAAATTGTTTATAATAGTTTATATTTATTCCTAATTCCCTGCCCAAATCGACAAATACTTCCCACTCAGGCCGGCATTCTCCTGGAGCCTCTAAGACCTGTAAAAACTTCTGTACAATTCCGTCTACATTGGTCAGAGAGCCTTCCTTCTCTGGAATCAGAGCTGTTGGTAACACAATATCTGCAAGAGAACACAATTCATCTGAATGTGAAGAAAAATAGATTTTTGTTTTGACATTTTCAAATAAAGCCTTTATCTCTGCAAGATTATTAGGATCATAAGCAGGCATCCCAAAAATTAATAGCAAATCCGTTTTATTCATTAAATTTTCGCTGTCTAAGGGCTTAAGATCATATCCAATTTCTTGAGCTCCTCTTTTATTCGGACAACGTTCTGAAGTCAGCAAAAAATCATCAGTTTCCCCTCCAGATGAATCAACAAAATAGATATTTTTCACACCAAGGTCATCTACAAAAATTTTCTTAATAAGAAAAAGTTCTTCATTGGACAGCCATAAGTTTAAAATTAAGGCTATCCGTGATGCCTTTTTTGCTGAGTGGAGCTTTTTTATCTCATCCGTAAGGGAAACTACACACTCTTGCCAGGTCAGATTTCCTTTCCCATTGTTTACACAAATCTTATCCAGACGCCCCTCATCCAGATAAGAATAGCCGTAACGTCCTAAGTCGCAGATCCAGAATCCATTAACTTCATGGTTCTCACGTGACTTAATCCGGTAAACTCTTTTGGGAACTGGAAATCTGGCAAAACCCTTGTGTGATTCGATATAAATATTGCAGCCCCGACTGCAGAGGGGGCATATGGATTCTCCCTCTTTTAAAAACCAATTACGCGTTTTAAATCTGAAATCAGAATCCGTTATCGCGCCCACCGGACAGATTTCTGCCAGATTCCCCGAGTAGTTATTGTTTACCGGCTCACCATTGTATGTATTAATCTCAGAATGAAGGCCCCTGTTGAAAACACCCAGCTCCCGGGTTTTGGTTATATCACGCAAAAAACGGACACAGCGCGTGCAGAGAATACACCTTTCCTGATCAAGAATAAGACTTTTTCCGATTTTTACATTTTTCTGTTTTTTTTCTTTAGATTCTCTAAACCGGTTGTCAAAAAGCCCGTACTCTTCATAATAATCCTGAAGCTTGCATTCTCCGGCTTTATCGCAGATTGGACAATCCGGCGGATGTTCTGCCAGTAAAAACTCCAGTACTCCTTTTCTGGCCTCTATCACCTTTTCGCTTCTGGTGGACACTTTCATTCCCTCCCTAACCTGAGTTGAGCAAGCCAGCTCAAGCTTGGGAAGCCCCTCAATCTCTACAAGGCACATCCGGCAGCTGCCTTCAGGAGGAAAGGCAGAGTGGAAACAGAGATGAGGAATCGCGATCCCTGCTTCTTCAGCAGCTTTTAAGACAGTTGTTCCTTCTTTGACCTTAAATGGTTTGTCATCTATAAAAATATTAATCATTTTGTTTTAATTCTTTATCCTTCAATTTGACACATAAGATTCAATCTCTTCTCTGAATTTTTTTATGATGGCAAGAATAGGCATGGCTGCAGCATCACCCAGAGGACAAAGGGTATTCCCTAAAATATTTGAAGCCAACCGGATGATGTTATCGATGTCCCCATTTTTCCCTTTTCCATCACATATCCGCCTTACTATCTTATTGATCCAGGAGCTTCCAATCCTGCAAGGAGTACACTGTCCGCATGACTCATGAGAATAAAATCTTGTAACAACCTTTAATACGTCAAGAATGGAAGTATCCTCATCGATAACAACAATGGCGGCTGAACCGAGCATTGAATTGGCATTAACCAAGGAATCAAAATCCATTTTAATATCTATTTCATCAGCCTTTAATATCGGGGCTGACAATCCACCCGGAATAACCGCTTTTAACTTTTTGCCTTCTGCCATACCTTTTGCATGTTTAAAAATGATATCTTTCAGGTTTGTTCCAATGGAAAGCTCATAGATTCCGGGTTTCTTGACCATGCCGCTCACACCAAAAATCCTGGTCCCACCATCCTCGGGAAGCCCTTTTTTACAAAACCATTTGGCTCCTTTCAAGATGATAGAAGGAATATTTGAAAGAGTTTCGACATTGTTGATGACTGTTGGGGACTGAAAAAGACCAATTGAAGCAGGAAAAGGAGGCTTCAACCTGGGATTTCCCCTTTTCCCTTCAAGAGATTCTAAAAGCGCAGTTTCTTCACCACAAATATAGGCTCCTGCACCTCGGTGGACATAAACATCCAAGTCAAAGCCACTCTCCAGGATATTCTTTCCCAAAAAACCATTCTTATATGCTTCTGAGATAGCCTTTTCAAGCCTCAATGCAACAGCCTCATACTCACCCCGAATATAGATAAAAGCTGTGTGGATACCCACGCAGTAAGAAGTGATGATTATCCCTTCAAGCAGAAGGTGGGGATCATGGCTCATAATATAGCGGTCTTTAAATGTCCCCGGTTCTCCTTCATCGGCATTGACACACAAATATTTTGGCTTATCAACCTGTTGAGGGACAAAACTCCACTTGACACCTGCTGGAAAACCTGCCCCTCCTCTACCTCTTAAATTCGCAGCCTTCACTTCTTCAAGTATGTTTTCAGGAGTTTTCTCATTTAAAGCTTTTTTGACTGCCTGGTATCCCTTTTTTTGTAGATATACATCTATCTTGTAAAAATTCTCGAGGACAAAATGTTTAGATAAAATCTTTTCTTTCACTGTTTTATTTTAAACCTTCTAAAATTTTATCAATTTTTTTCTTATCCAGGTTGCCGTGATAGTCAAAATTAATCATCATACATGGAGCCATCTCACAAGCTCCGAGACACTCAACAGTAGATAATGTGAATTTATTATCCTGAGTTGTCTCTCCAGGCTTTATGCCAATTTTTTCTGTCAAATAATCAATCAAGCTTTCCGCTCCCAAAAGGGAACAGCTTAAATTCGAGCAGACCTGAATATAGTATTTCCCTACAGGCATCTGGTTCAGCATTGTGTAAAAAGTTGCTACCTCTCTCACTTGAATAGGTTTGATATCTAAAAGCTCAGCCACCAACTTTTCTTCCTCCACTGATATACAGCCAAACTCTTTCTGGGTTAAATGCAGGACAGGAAGTATTGCAGCTTCTTTTCGGGAATAGCGGGAGATGATTTCTTCCAGCTTCTTTTTGGTTTTATCTGAAAATTCAGGGCTCATCTATCCAATTCTCCGCCTATCATATTCATAGACCCAAAGGTCGGAATTATATCAGCAATAAAATGCCCTCGAATGATTTCCTCCAAGGAAGAAACGATATGAAGGCAAGGCGCTCTGAGATGAAGGCGGTATGGCTTGTCCGTACCATCTGAAACAATATAAAATCCCAGCTCTCCGCTTCCACCTTCTACTGAAAAATACACTTCTCCTTTAGGGGGCCTTATGCCATGATCCATCATAAAAAATTTAAAGTGCCTGATTAAACCTTCAACATTAGTATATGTATCCTCTTTAGGAGGAATGACATTTCCTTTGCTATCAGCCATTATATCCTTGTGTCTTTCTTTTTCTGAGCCTTCCAGGTTAGGAGAAAGCTTGATTTTTTCCTCAACTTTTTTTACTCTCGAAGCCTTAATCGCTTCAGATGGTTCAATGCCTTCAGCCATCAACTGGGAAGGAGAGGATGGTTCAGGTATTTTTTCCATAGCCTGCTCCACAATACGCATGCTCTGTTCCATCTCTTTCATCCGGACCATATATCTATCAAAGTTATCTCCCCTCTCGCCAAGAGGGACTTCAAAGTCCAACTTATTATAAACTAAATAAGAATGGGCCTTCCTAACATCATAATAAACGCCTGTTGAACGCAGGCAAGGCCCTGTCCAACCATAGTTAATGGCAAACTCTGGAGAAACAACAGCAACATCTCTGGTTCGGTTGAGAAAAATCTTATTTTTATCCAGAAGTCCGGAAACATCTTTTAGTACTTTTCGCGTCTCGCTTATTGCCTTTTTTGTCGTCTCTCTCCAATCAGGATGAAGATCCGCTCTGACTCCGCCAATTCGGATATAGGAAGTTGTCATACGGACTCCTGTCGTCTGCTCCAAAACATCCCAGATAAACTCACGAGCCTTCATTTTGTAGAGAAACACTGTAAAAGCTCCGCATTCCATAGTCAGGGCTGCAAGAGCGGTGAGATGGTCACATATCCTTGACAGCTCACACATGATAACCCGGATGTATTGAGCTCGCTCCGGGACATTTATCCCCAACATCTTTTCTAATGTCAAAACATAGCCACAATTGTTAATCAGGGGCGAGACGTAATTCAGCCTGTCTGTATAAGGAAGTAGATTAAAATATGTTTTATGCTCACAGGTCTTTTCAAAGCCTCTGTGCAAATATCCCATTTCCAATTCAGCATTGAGGATCTTCTCTCCATCAAGCTCCAGCATTATCCGGGTTGTCCCGTGCATGGCAGGGTGCGAGGGACCCATGTTCAGCAGAAGGCTTTCTTTCCTGGCTTCTTTTTGAATTCTATATGTCATATTATTTTCTCATTGGGATCTTCGGCTGGCGTTTGCGCAAAGGGTAATCTTTGCGTAAAGGATGCCCTTCAAAACCGTCATACATGAACAGCCGTTTTAGATAGGGATGGCCGCTGAATTGAATACCAAACATGTCATACACCTCTCTCTCCAGCCAGTTCGCATTTTTCCATTCCCCTGTCAGGGATTCAATAGATGGCTCTTTTTCCGGTAAACGAGTTTTTAATCGCAATCGGAGATTACTGGAAAGAGAAAAGAGATGATAAACCATTTCGAACCGGTTTTGCTGACCTTTATAATCAACACATGTAAGGTCAAGAAGCATGGCAAAATCATAAGGTTTATCTTTTAAAAAACGAAAAACATCAAGAAGAGAATCTTTTTCGAAAACAACAATTTTTTCACCGAATTGTGTAGAGATCTCCTTAATTTTGTCAGAGAATTTGTTTTTGAGATCTTTGATTACTTTTTCTTGCTCCATCGCCACTCATGCCCTTCTTTTTGCACCTTTTCCTGTAATTTTATCAGGGCATCCAATATAGTTTCCGGTCGGGGCGGACATCCAGGTATATAGACATCTACGGGAATAATTTTGTCAATTCCTTGGACAACGGCATAATTATCGTAAATTCCACCACTCAGAGCACAAGCCCCAAAAGCAACTACCCATTTTGGTTCGGTCATCTGGTCATACACTGTTTTTAAAACAGGGGCTTCTTTTTGAGTGATTGTTCCAACAACCAGCAGCATATCCGCTTGACGTGGTGAAAACCGAGTCCATCCCATACCGAATCGATCCAGGTCATAATGGGCACAGGCTACAGACATGTATTCCATCCCACAGCAAGCTGTTATGAATGGATACTGATAGAGGGAATACTTACGGCCCCATCCTAACATTGAATTAAAAGTAGTTGTTATAAAGCCGCCTTTCATAATACCCTGCCCTTAAGACCTATTTTTCTACTTACTCTTCCCACTGGAAAGCTCCTTTTTTCCAGGCATAAACAAATCCCACTCCAAGGATAAAAATATAGGCAAACATGATTATTAAGCCAGTCGTTCCGATCTCTTTAAAGATTAGAGCCCAAGGGAATAAAAAAACCACTTCGATATCAAACAAGAGAAAGAGAAAAGCAACAAGATAATATTTAATGGGAAAGGGATTTATTCCATCCTGGAGATATGGACTTCCACATTCAAAAGGAGTTTCTTTTGTGGGGTTTGACTTCCTTGGCCCCAGAATCTTGTTCATGAAAACCAGAACAAGCCCTAAGAGACCAAAAATGAGGAAAACGAAGAAAAATTCTATCATGATCTTCTATTAAATAAAGGCATAAATTTTATACAAATAAATTTAAATTTGCAAACATTTTGAACTTTTTTTTTATAATATAAAAAAAGGTGAGTTAATTTGGGCTTTCCAGGCTATTCAGCTTTAATCATTCAAGATATGAATAGCTTCTTTTTTCACCTTTAGGGCGGCTTCCATCACAGCTTCTGATATTGTGGGATGGATATGGATTGAAGAAGAGACATCTTGGATCTTTAATCCTTTGCTTATGGCTAATGTGATTTCAGATATAAATTCACTCGCATTTGGAGCAAGGATATGGGCACCAAAAATCTTATCTCTCTCATCTGCAAGAATTTTGACCATACCTTCCTGTTTTCCCATAGTGAGTGCCCGGCCGCTTGCCTGCAGTGAGAACAAGCCGACCTGATAATTTATTCCTCTCTCCTTTGCTTCTTCTTCCGTAAAACCTACTGATGAAAATTCCGGTTCAGTATAAACTGCCATGGGTAGAGAATTATAATTCATTTCTTTTTTTTGCCCTGTAGCATTCTCTGCAGCAAAAATGCCTTCATGGGATGCTTTATGGGCAAGTAGCTTTCCACCTATTAAGTCGCCTATGGCATAAATTCCAGGTATATTTGTTTCAAGCTGAGAATTTACACGGAAAAATCCCTGTTTACCCAGGGAAAACATCAGGTCTTTGGAACTCAAACTCTCAGAATTAGGCTTCCTTCCTGTGGCTAAAAGAACTTTATCTGTTTCAAATTCGAAGGGAGATCGAGTTTTCAAACAAGTCCCTCTTACTCTAACCCTTCCTTCTTCAATCTGCCCTTCTTCTATCTTCATCTGAGTATATATTTGAAGCCCCTGTGTTTTAAGAAGCCTTTCTAATCGCACCATCATCTCTTTATCACAACCAGGAAGGATAGTGGGCATAATCTCTAGAATTTGGACCTCTGCTCCAAGTCTCTGGTAAATTGTTCCCATCTCAAGACCAATCGCGCCTGCTCCAATAATTAACATCTTCTTGGGAATGCTGTCCAACTCAAGAGCTTCACGAGAGGTTATAATTTCTTTCCCATTCGGTTCAAGAAATGGAAGTTCTCCTGGCCTGCTGCCTGTAGCAATAATAATTTTACTGGATTCAATAATGTTCTCCTCCCCTTCTGCCTCAACTAACACTTGCCGCTCATTCTTAATAGAACCTGTTCCTTTGACAATTTTAACTACGTTTTTTCTCAAAAGGAACTCCAGACCGCTCACAAGTTTCTTGACAATTATCCCCTTCTCATCCTGGACTTTTTTCCAGTTACATTTTATTTCTTCTAAAGGTCCTTCGATATTTTTGTTTTCTTTTAATTCTTTATAATTTTTTGTCTGATTCAAAAGATATTTAGCAGGAATACAGCCATAATTCATACAAGTCCCCCCTATTTTATCCTTCTCAATCAAGACAACACTTTTTTTTAGTTGAGCCCCTCTTATAGCCGCCACATAACCCCCCGGGCCACCTCCTAAAATAACTATATCCGATTTTTCTTTCATGTTCCCCTCTCTAAAAAATCAATATTTTGTCCTTTATCTATTTTTAAATAAAACCCTCTTATGAAGCAATCAAATATTTAAGATAAAAAGATCTTTCTCTGAAACAAAGAGTAAATGATGAATAATTATACCTTTTCTTCCCATTCATTTTAAGTCCTC
>JADHWO010000081.1 GCA_016783445.1 Candidatus Aminicenantota bacterium | reverse complement strand
GAAGGCAAGTTGTCATTCCTGCGGAAGCAGGAATCCAGAAGAATAAAAAAAATATTTTATAATAGGCTGGATTCCTGCTTCCGCAGGAATGACGAAAGGATAGGAAAGACTTTTCATCAACTAAATGGGAGAAGAGCCACATTTAATTATTTTATTATAGCAACTAGTGGGTTTGATGAATCAAACCCCTACAGGAATAATGGGGCCTGTCCTCATTTTACGCAATGACAATACATATTGTGAGATTGCCGCGTCGCTTCGCTTCTCGCAATGACAATTTAATACAAAAAAACAATTAAATATTAAAATGCAGAATTACAGGCTCACAATCAGCTATGACGGGACTGACTTCCACGGCTGGCAGCGACAGCCTGATAAAAGAACAATCCAGAGTGTCCTTGAAGACTCCCTGTTTAAAATCGCTCAGAAAAAAATCCATGTTTTTGGTGCAGGGCGCACAGATGCCGGCGTTCATGCCCAGGGGCAGGTGGCCAACTTCAATGCAAATCTCAGCATAAAAAATACTGAACTTCTACGGGCTTTAAACTCGATTCTCCCCGGGGATGTAAAGGTTTTTTCTCTCAAAAAAGTAAATGCCGATTTTCATGCAAGAAAAAACGCTATATCAAAAATTTACCAGTACAGAATATTTAATTCTCCGAATATCAGCCCGTTTATCTTCCGGTACACCCTTCACCGGGCTTCACCGCTTAAAATAGACCCTATGAAAAAGGCGGCTGCTCTTTTTATTCGAGAGGCTGATTTCACTTCCTTCTCCTCTAACCGGTTGCTCAACCCGGTAAGGAAAGTTAAACGTTCTGAGATCAAAAAAAAAGGCAGCGAAATTATCTACACAGTTGAAGCGAACGGATTCTTGCGATACATGGTCCGGACCATGGTCGGAACACTTCTGGAAATCGGAAAAAACAAGATACCTCCGGAAAAGATTGAAGAAATTTTCAGGGGGAAAAAACGGTCTCTGGCCAGCCCCACGGCTCCCGCAAAGGGCTTGTGCCTGGTTAAGGTAAATTACTAACCCAAGTATATGCCCATGACCAGGGCATCTTCCCGGGGATCATTGTAATAATTTTCTTTTGTCGCCAGAACATCAAATCCTAACTTATTATATAAAAACCGGGCTGCCATATTGGAAGGCCTGACTTCCAGTGTAACATATTCTGCTCCAGCCACCCGGACCTGGTCCAAGGTCTGACGAATAACCGTCTCTGCAATGCCCATACGTCTAAAATCAGGATGGATAGCGATGTTGTTGATCTGAGCCCGATTCTTAATATACCAAAAAATGATGTACCCTATAATCTTTCTTTGAGATTTATGGACAATAACAAAGGAGAAGGATATCGGCTTATTATACATTTCTCCCATAAAAGTCATCTCACGCCAGGGATTGGGAAAAGAGAGCTTTTCAATTTCCAGGACATGAACCAGGTCTGTTTCCTCCATACTTCTCAAGGAGAAGAAATTGGGGAGAACTGAGGCTTTTTTAATTTTTTTCCTCCGCCTGGGATTTACGCAAATACAAAGGTTCGAGCTCCTGAGCACTTTTACCTTTTTTCCTTTTCAACATCTCATAACCCAGCAGTCCTACTTCATAGGCTACAAAGGGTGACCGCCGGGAAAATCTAGCTTTATCTTTAAAATACTGGAAAATTTTATCTCTATAAACATCCACGCCGTTCCCTATAAAAAAAATAATCCTGTGGGAAGGAAGGAGTGAAAAGAAACGGTCAGGCAGGTAAGAATCCTGGGCAATGCTCTCCTTAAGCTTTCCTCCTTTTGATTCAAAAAGAGCCGCAAAAATTTCTCCTTTTTTTGCATCAAGGACAGGACAGAGGAGATGGCCCTGGGGATGACGAAGCTTTAAGGCTAAAGCCTTCAAAGTTGATACCGGAGCAACCGGTTTTCCGGATGCATATGAAAAAGATTTAACCGTGCTCAAACCAATCCTGATCCCGGTGAAAGAACCGGGCCCTGCAGCCACAGCAAAACCATCCATGTCCTGAACTTTTAGTCCATTGGTCTGCAGAAGAAAATCCACGGCAGGGAGAAGACGTTCGGAATAAGTTAATGAAGAATTTACATTAACTTCTGCAATAAGCTTTGTTTTATCCAGTAAGGCAATAGACCCTGCAAAAGTAGTGGTGTCTACGGCAAGAATATTCATTTTATCTACTCATGGCCGAGCTTTTTTCCGTAATTAAATAGTCCTTCTGCCTTAAGAATATCATACTGGACAGCGCTCATGGGTTCAACCTTAAAAGAAATATCTTTGCTGATATCCCACCCCTCGCCCGACCGGAAATTTACCTCGATTTTGTCTCCTGTCTCGAGAGCTTTTTTAGCAACGAGCTCATCAAGAGCCGCACATTTTAGCACCGGAAAACCAGAATTTACGGCATTCCTGAAGTAAATGGCACCAAATGAAGGAGCAAGAATCAACCCAATATTCAAGGCGGTAAAACAGTCCACAGCCTGCTGCCTGGATGAGCCGGCTCCAAAATTTCTTCCCGCAACAAGGATGTCTCCTGAATGAACCTTCTCCGGAAAGTCCTTCCAGCCCTCCAGGTTTCCCAGGGCATACTGTCCCATCTGGGAAAGTTCGGTGATATGAAGAAATGCGTTATGGTAAATCTGGTCCGTATCAATATCCTCGATCAATCTTTCTTTCCGGTCCAGTAGAACCCAGATTCTTCCGGAAAGCACGGACTCTTCCATCTTATAAATCCTCCTGGCTTGATATACTTCCAAAAAGACAGGAGGCAGCCACAACAACCGGGCTTGCCAGATAAGTCTTTCCCTTTCCCTGCTTTCCGGCAAAATTCCTGTTTCCCGTGCTGATTTGAACCTCCCCTTCTCCTGTAAGTCCCATGTGCCCCTCAGCACAACCACTGCAGCCCGGATTGCTCACAACGGCACCGCTTCGAAAAAGATCTTCAAGGATGCCCTTCTCCAGGATTTCTTTATAAACGCGCCTCGTTGCCGGAACAACTTTGAGCGTGACACCTTCCTTGATCTTCTTCCCTTGCAGGATCCGAGCGGCAAGAGCAAGGTCTTCAGTCCGTCCATTCGTGCAGGAACCTATAAATCCTGTGTCGATCTTTACTCCCTTGAGCTCAGAGACATCCTGTACATTATCCGGTGAAAAAGGCACTGCAACCTGCGGCACAAGACCGCTTATATCAATTTCTACCTCGTCGGCATAAGATGAATCCTTTTCAGCCTGGTGATGTGAAAATTTTATGCCGGAAATATCTTTTATTTCTGATTTGAGCGAATCTCCAAACTCCGGTATAAAGCCAATGATTCCGGCCATTTCTGTCACCATGCTGCAGAAAGTGATACGACCGGAGAGAGTAAGATTTTTCACGGCTTCGCCGTAGAACTCCACAGCTTTTAAGGCAGCTTTTTTTGTTCCAAGTTTTTTAAGAATATATAAAGTTAAGTCTTTGGCTGTTGCCGGCGAGGAAAAACTTCCTTTAAGCAGAACTTTAACTGTTTCGGGAATTTCGAACCAGGTTTTTCCCGACCTGAAGGCAAAGGCGATATCCACATCACCCATACCCTGGCCAAAACAACCCACTGCTCCCAGGATATTCATATGGCTGTCCGTACCCACAACAGTTGTACCGGCCTGTGCAAGGCCTTCCTCGACCAGTACGTGAGACCCGATTCCACAATCCACATCAAAAACTTTAATACCCTGCTTACGCGCAAATTTACGGCATATCTGCTGGTTGTCGGCATACTTAAGTGAAGAGGGCGGAACACACAGGTCAAAAGTAAAATAAGTCTTCTTTTTATCAGCTACTGGCGTTTCCCCGTATTCCCTCTCGTAATTCTTGACTACGTTTGGACCGCCAAAGTCCCTTGCCGACCGGATATCAAGATCCATCCAGACGATCTTTCCGGGTTTTACTTCTTCCACGGTATGGCCCTGGATTATCTTCTCTATAACTGTCTTTCCCATCTTATTGCTTTTTTTTATAGCTTTGAAACCACTTCACGTGCAATATCCATTGTGGAAGAATCCCCTCCAAGGTCGTAGGTCCTCACTTTTCCCTCTTTTATGACCTGAGCAATAGCCTCTTCGACCTTGCGGGATTTTTCCTCCTCTCCCAGCCACTCAAGCATCATTTTTGTTGCGAGCAACATAGCAGTGGGATTTACCTTGTTCATGCCGGTATATTTTGGTGCCGAACCATGTGTTGGTTCAAACACAGCATAATTTTCTCCAATATTACCGCTGCAGGCAAATCCCAGGCCGCCCACAAGCTGGGCGGAAAGATCTGAGATTATGTCACCGAATAAATTCTCCGCTACAAGGACATCATAATCCTGCGGATTTTTCACGAGCCACATAGCCATGGCATCAACATTTGCCTCCCTAAATTCAACCTCTGGATATTCCCCAGCCATCTTTCTTGCTATTTCCAGGATAAATCCGCCTGTCTCTCTCAGGACATTTGGCTTCTCAACGATAGTCACAGAGCGGCGTTTATTCTTCTCCGCATACTCAAAAGCCCTTTTCAGTATTCTCGTGCATGCTTTTTTTGTCATTATTCTGGTGGAGAGAGCTATTTCTTCAAGGGGAAGCTCTTCAAACTTTTTCATTTTCGGATGAAGAAGAAGCGCCTGCCTTACTTCTTCAGGCAGAGGATGGAACTCCACACCCGCATACATCCCCTCTGTATTTTCCCTGAATATGACCAGGTCCACATCATCGCGGTAATTAAGAGGATTGCCAGGATAAGCCTTGCAGGGCCTTAGATTTGTATAAAGGTCAAATTCCTGGCGGAGGCGGACGATCGGGCTGAAATAGGAATATCCTTTATCCCGCAAGTTTGGGTTAAGTTCTTTAAGAGCATCTTCTTTGGGCTTGGAAGTAATAGCTCCAAAAAGACAAACATCTGTCTCCTTGAGCATCTGAATCGTCCTATCCGGTAGAGGATTCCCTTCTTTACACCAGAATTCCCAGCCAATATCCCCTTCAACATATTCTGCATCGAGCCCTATCTTCTCAAGCACAATCATGGCTGCTTCCAAGACGTCCTTTCCGACTCCATCTCCGGGCAGCAGTGCAATTTTATATTCAGGCATTTGCGCCTCCTTTCTTCATTTTGTCTCTAATTTCTTTTTTGTATAAGGAATAAGCCCTCCTTCTTCCAGAATACCTAAAACGGATTCAGGAAAGGGAGAAAACTTATAAACACCTTTTTTTGCTTTTATTTCCCCAAGAGAGAAATCAATCTCTATTTCCTCTCTGTCTTTAATGCTGTCCACTGCTTCTTCTGATTGAAGAGCGGGCAGCCCCTGGTTTATGGCGTTCCGAAAAAAGATCCGGGCAAAAGACCTGGCTATCACAGCCTGGACTCCAACATATTTTAAACATGTGGCTGCCTGCTCTCTTGAACTCCCGCAGCCGAAGTTCCTGCCGGCAATGATGATATCCCCGGGCTTAACGTTAAGAGCAAAGTCAGGATCTAAATCCTCAAGTGCATGGCGGGCCATCTCCTCTGGCTCCAGAACAGAATAGGTGTATTTACCCGGAAAAATAACATCCGTGTTGACATTATCGCCGTATTTCCAGACTCTTCCCTTTTTCATAAAAACTTCCTCGGGTCAGTAATTTTCCCCTCGATAGAAGAAGCGGCAACTGTAGCAGGAGAGGCCAGAAAAATCTTTGATTCCCGGCTTCCCATCCTTCCCCGGAAATTCCTGTTTGCAGTGCTTAAGGCAACTTCGCCGGGTGCAAGAATTCCCTGATGGGCTCCCAGACAGGGACCGCAGCCCGGATTTAGTATCACACAGCCTGCACTAACCAGAATCTCAAGAATTCCTTTTTTTAGAGCAAACAAGTACTCTTGTCTGGATGCAGGAATAACAAGCACCCTCACTTTTGGGTGTATTTTTTTACCTTTTAATACTCTTGCCGCAACCTCCAGGTCCTCAAACCGTCCGTTTGTACATGTCCCGATAACAGCCTGATGAAATTCCTCTCCTTCTACTTCAGAGACTGGTTTGATATTATCCACTGTATGGGGACAGGCGACCTGCGGCTCTAAAGAGGAAATGTCATATTTAAGGACTGCTTCAAATTTTGCATCCGGGTCTGAAGTAATAACTTCAAACTTTTCCCTTGCTCTTTCCTTGAGCCACTGAAGAACCTTTTCATCCGGTTCAAAATAGCCATTCTTTGCACCTATCTCAGCTGCCATGTTCGCCAGCACTAACCGAGAAGCCAGGCTGAATTCTTTTATGGCATTTCCTGTAAACTCAACAGCTCTGTAATTAGCCCTATCTGCCCCTTCCTCTCCTATAATCTTTAAAATAACGTCCTTTGCATAAACTCCAGAAGGAAGTTTTCCTTCGATCTCAATTTTTAATGTCTCCGGCACTCTGAGCCAGATCTCGTCCGTAGCCCAGAGAGAAGCCACCTCAGAGCGGCCGATACCTGCTGCAAATGCCCCAAAAGCGCCGTAGCTTGTTGTATGGGAATCAGCCCCCAGTATCAGCTTTCCCGGTAAGGCAAATCCATTCTCAGAAAAAACCTGGTGGCAGATACCAAAAAAAATATCAAAAAAGTTTTGAATTTTCTGCTCAGCCACAAATTCCCTGATGATTTTATGGTTCAAGGCATATTGTTCAGAAGAAGCAGGGACAACATGGTCAAGGATAATCACAAGCTTTTGAGGGCATTTTACATTCCGGGTTCCAAGCTTTTTAAATTCCTCAAAAATCGCGGCGGAATTATCGTGGGAGAGAATATAATCGGGAGAAACAGTGACAACCTCTCCAGCCTGGACTTCTTTCCCTGCTTTTAGGCCGAGTATCTTCTCGGAGAATGTCTTTCCCAAAATTCCTCCCTTATTAAATGTCATTGCGAGAAATGTAAATAAAATGTCATTGCGAACTCCTGAAAGGAGTGTGGCAATCACACAATTTGGAGTTATTTTTTGTAGGGATTTGATTCATTAAATCCACATTAAGTAGTGAGATTACCGCGTCACTTCGTTCCTCGTAATGACATTCTTCAATATAATTTTATTAAATTTTTGGACAATTCTAAATTTTTAAGGCTTCAAAATTGACAAAGTCAGCATGATTAACAATTACCGCCTCAACGGTCTTCCTGGCTCCATCCCCTTCCTTGGAATGAGCGGCAATAATATGGACAACTTCCTTTGGAAGCCCATACTGGGAAGCAAAAGAAGCACCGGAAATTGGATGACGAATAAGCTCGCCTTCTTCACTTTTAACAAACTTTCCCTCTTCTCTATTGTATTCAAACAATTTTCCCACATCATGGAGCAGAGCCCCAGCCAGAAGATAATCCCGGTTGAGAGATATCCTTTCCTTATACTCCTCCAACAGAATCTCTCCAATCTCTACTGAACAGAGGGTAACCGCTCTTGTGTGCTCGATTATATTAACTTCTGTATTGTCAATCAGCAGTGTAAAGGGCATCTGAAGTAGGTCATCAATTTTCCAGCCGCCCTTCTTTACGGCTTCAATCCAGACTGTAATACTTTTTTCCTGGAGTTCAGAGTCCTGGATGAGTTGAAACTCAGGCATCAAGGATATAAGTTTTTCCTTCATTCTATATCTCTCTCCTCTGGGCCGTCATACTCATAATCCTGGGGGTGAATTTTCCTCATAGGCTTCATCCGAGTCTTCTCTTCATGGATGTGAGCCACAAGCCCGGGCACGCGGGCGATAATAAAAAATGCGTTTCCAATCTCGGGAGAAATCCCCAGTTCACAAAGAAGCGCAGCAATCGCACCATCAACATTAATGGGCAAAGACTTTCCAAGCTGGCTTTCCAGGTATTTTTCAATAGCGAGGGCTATCCGGATATATTTTCCCGCAAATCCCAGCTCTTCAGCCAGAGCAAAGAGTTTTTTTGTTCTCGGGTCCTTAGTATGAATGCGGTGGCCAAAACCTGAAACGCGCTTTTTCTTCTTTTTCATCTCTTCCAGAACCTGAGGAACAACTTCTTCTTCTGAAGCCTTCTTCTCCTCCATTCTCCGGGCAATCTCCAGGAAAATCTTCATCCCCTCCTCAATTGCTCCTCCATGAAACCTTGAAATTGCCTGAACTCCTGCTGCAATGGCAGAATTTAATTCCGCACCTGTAGAAGCTACTGTTCTGGCTGCAAGAACTGAAGGAGGGCTGGCTCCGTGATCCACAGAGGAGACAAAAATCGCATCAATGAGTTTCCCAACCTCAGGCGTCGGGAACTCCCCTTTTAAAACAAGATAGATAGCCTGTGCAAACGAGATTCTTCCCATGAGTTTATCAACCGGATAACCTCTCATGTTTATCTTATTCGGTTTAACATCGGTTATGGATGTTTTCCAATGAAGCTCGCTCATTGTCAACCTCCCTAATTTCCTTTCAAGTTCTTAGCAATTCTGGGAATATCAGAAATAGAATCTACCACATGAACTCCAACCTCTTTTAATCTTTTTACTTTGCTTTTATAAGAACCTCTTGACCCCTCGACGATTGCGCCGGCATGGGAAAATCTGGTGCCAGATTTGGCTGCTTTTCCGCCGATAAAGGCGATAAGCGGTTTGGTGAATTTTTTCTTCTCTATTAGATCTGCCACTCTCTCTTCCTGGGTTGTTCCGATCTCCCCGAACATTACAACCATTTGTGTCCCTTTGTCCTTCTCAAACAGCTCCATAACTTCAGGGTGAGAGAGGCCAACCACAGCATCTCCTCCTACGTGAATGATCGTGCTCTGACCGAGGCCTGCTTTTGTCAAATAATAAGAGATAGCGCTTGTCATGCCCCCGCTCCTCGAGCTTACTCCAATATCCCCGGGACAAAACCATTCCTTGGCACTCTCTGCACGGCCGCCGATCATGCCCAGGACAGCTTTCCCGGGACTCACAAGGCCAAGAGTGTTAGGACCGACAAAGCGTACTCCATTTTCCTTAGCACAGCGGGAAATCTCAAGAACATCAAATATCGGCACACGGTCAGGAACAAGAACCAGCAGTTTTACGCCGGCATCTATAGCCTCTAAAGCCGCATTCTTTACCAAGGCAGCAGGAACAAAGATGACGCTCACATCAACCGGCCCTGCCTTATCCCACGCTTCCTCCACCGTATCATATACAGGGACTCCATGGACTTTTCCTCCTCCCTTGCCGGGAGTCACACCAGCTACAACATTTGTTCCGTAATCTTTCATCAGTTGAGTCCGGACCATTCCCTCTCTTCCCGTGATTCCCTGAACAACTACTTTAGATTTTTCGTTTACTAAAATGGACATTTTGTTCCATCTCTTCCTTAATACGGGCTTGATGAATCAAGCCCCTACAAAACACAATATTAGCTCTCTGCAATTATCCTGTCCCTGTATTCCTTCAACCCCGGAATGGGAAGATGGATAGAAATTGCATCCTTCTCATGAAAAGTGCAGTATATCTCACAGGCCAAACATTCTGTGCATTTACCTTTTTTTGCTTCCTCAGGAGAAACCGCAAGCACAGGTATCTCCTTTTCGAGCTTCAAGATTTTTGCAGAACAGGCTTTAATGCAGCCTTTTGTCTTGCATTCCGGGCATTTCTTATGATCGAAAAAAAGCTTCCCGGTTAAAGTCTTAAAAAAATAACGGTCCTGAAGAGGATTGGGATTAACAATAGGCTTTACTTTATGTTGAACAGCCTGATTTTCTCCTGTAAGTTCCTCCAGCCTCTTAGCACAAAACTCAGGCGAGTCGTCCCGTCCATATCCTTCCACTTTAGCCGGGATGCCTTTAAGGTAAGTCCCGAGAATCTTTATAGCTTTTTCTTCGTAATTCCCGCCAAGCCGTATCACAGCAGGAATTTCCAGATTCTCCTCATGGAAAGCCTTAACCATACCCCTGGCTGAATGGAACTGCTCCTGGCTGGCAACCCCTGAACCGGAGGCAAAATAGCCTTTGATGTTTGGCTGGGAGAGGATAATCTTTGCAGCCCTGTAGACCTTACTCGCAGAGGGATTTCCGCTCGTATCACAATAATTGGCCAGCTTAAATCCCTTATCAAGCACAGCATCCATTGACATCATGGAGCCGCCTCCGCCAGCACCGTGAAAGCCGATATACTTTTCCTCTTCGGGAATCTCGCCAGCCATCTGAAAAAAATAAAATGTCCCTCTGTGATCCTTCTCCTCCACGTGATAGGCAATTTTCTCCAATTGAGTTGGCGGGCGGTCAAATTCCCTTGCAATTTCGATATCCAACTCCGGATGGCGGAAGACTGCGTAATCGTCGATTGTCAGGTGGCAGTCAGCCGCATAAACCAGGTCGTCTTTAGTTATTACAAGAGGATTCACCTCTACTGAACGGGCATCATACTTGCGGGCAACTTTATAAAGTTTTGTCAGGAAATCAGAAAGCTGTGTAAGAAGCTTTCCAGATAGCCCCACCTTCCGGATGATATTGCGGGCTTCATAGTCTCTCAAACCTTTTATGACATCAATTGGTATCTGAAAAATCTGATCCGGGTAGTCGCGGGCAATCTCTTCTATTCCCGTGCCTCCGATCGAACTAAAGATGAGCAGAGGAGACTTTCTCGAGTCGTCAATGACAAGCCCCGCAAAACACTCTGATTTTATTTTGAGTTTTTCCTCCACTAAAATCTCATCGATTACAAAATCTTTTACCTTCATTCCAAACATCTCTCGAGCCGCATTTTCTGCCTCTTGAGCATTCTTAGCAAACTTAACTCCGCCTAATTTTGCTCTTCCTGTCAGCCACACCTGCATTTTTAAAACTACAGGCTTCCCCATTCTAAAAGCAATCTCACGCACTTCCTCAGGAGTAAAAGCCACATCTCCCTCAGGCACACGAATCCCTGCTTCCTTCAGGAGCCTTTTACTCTGATATTCGTAGAGTCTTGCCACTTTCTCTTTTCCTTTCGTTCTCCTATTATTCAAACCACAGCAAATTTTGTCAATGAATAAAAGGGGTCGCGTCTCAACATTTGACATATTGGAAAAATGTCATTGCGAACGTAGTGCTGCAATCACAC
>JADHWO010000080.1 GCA_016783445.1 Candidatus Aminicenantota bacterium | reverse complement strand
TTTGATATAGACGGGATTCACGTGGCTTTGTTTATGGAAGAAAAAGACCAGAGAAATATAATAATCTCCTAAAAACTTGTAGCCTCATAATCCAACCTCAAAGCTTAGAATTTGTAGGAAGCATCTTTATTTCCGTGATGGATTAATAAGGGTATTTGGGAATGTCTGAACTCCCATTCAGATTTTTAACGCCATTTCTTCATCGCTCTTTTCGGCACCTGCGTAACTCGCTGCGCTCAAACATACTCGGTGTCCGGCTTCACCGGATTCCCTCAAATAGCGATTCAGGAAGGCTAAATCTTCAAAGTCGCTTCATCCATCCCCAAAATACCCTTATAATGTGATTGCCCCGTCCTTCATCACGGCATAAAAGATACTTACGAATTTATAAAACAAATTGAAATAAACATACAGTTTATGTATAAATGCTAATAAACTACAAAGGTCCTTAAGGAGAGATTTTTATGGAAGTAATTAATAAGGTTATTCAATTTATCAACGGAAGTCCTTATCTAAAATTTCTTGTGGTTGTGCTAATTATCCTTTTTATTGCTTATATTGCAAGAGTCATTTTGAAGAAAGTATTAAAACCCCTGGCACGGAAAACAAAGACAAAAATTGATGATCTAATCATCAGGAGTCTCTCTTCTGTAATTTTCTACATTGTCCTCTTACTGGGCTTCAAGATTGAACTGGGCTATTTTTTTGAAAAACAGTATTTTGGATGGCTTGAGATAACTGTTTATGAGAATTTAAGCAATTTAATCAATACACTTTTAATCATTCTTATATGCGTCCTTCTTTTTAAGATTATTGGTAATTTTTCTAAACAGTGGATGAAAGAGTGGAAATTTAAAACAAAAACAAGTGCGGATGAAAGGCTTATTCCTTTCCTCCAGAAGATCTTAAAAGCTGTTGTTATTATTTTAGCCGTGATTTTTATTGTTAATGCCTGGAATATAAACATAAGCCCTCTCATTGCCACAGCCGGGATTGCAGGCCTTGCCATTGGTTTAGCTGTAAAAGATTCCTTGAGTAATATCCTTGGAGGACTTCAACTTGTCCTGGATAGAACTTTTAAAGTGGGGGATAAGGTTCAACTAGAATCGGGCGAGATGGGAGTCATTCTGGATATCGGCTTGAGGAGCACAAAATTGAAGACATACGACAATGAAGTGATATACATTCCTAACGGCTATCTGGCAAACGCTAAAATTAAAAATTTTACCCAGCCCGATATTTCAATCCGGGTGAATGTCGAATTCGGAGTGGTATACGGCTCAGATACAGAAAAAGTCCGCCAGGTGGTTCTTGAGGTCATTAAAAAAATTGACTCAGTCATTGAAGAGCCTGAACCTGTTGTTTTGTTTACGAAAATGTCGGATTTTGCCCTGGACTTTGTCGCCAGAGCGTGGGTGGAGAGTTATACAGACGCTTATTCAACCTGGATTAAAATGACAGATGAAATCTATAATGCATTAAATAAGGCAAATATCGGGATTCCCTTTCCAACCAGGACTGTATATACAAAAAAGACAGATTAAAAAAAACAGATGTAGGGATTTGATTCATCAAACCTGTGATTTAAGAAGAGGGAGATAACTCTAAAATGAAAAAACTTTCAAGATGTTTTTCTTTTTTTCTCCTTGTTTTTCTCTTTATCCTGACCGTGAGCTGTGCCCGTGTTGTGTATAAACCCACACTGGCTTTTGGTCCGCCTGAAGCTAAATGGGTCGAAAAAGTCCTGAGCAAGATGACAATAGAGGAAAAGATAGGTCAGATGGTTGCCTGGCGTTATTCCGGTCACTTTGTAAACAGAGATAGCGAGTATCTTGGAAAGCTTGAGTCCCTGATTGTGAAAGGGAAAATTGGGGGCTTGATTATTTTTGGTGGAGAGGTCTACGAAACAGCGTATCTAACAAATGCTATGCAGAAAATGGCAAAAATTCCCCTGTTGATTGCCTCTGATTTTGAAAGAGGAGCAGGAAATCAGATTTCAGGCGCCACTTTATTTCCCCCTCTTATGGCCATTGGTGCAACCTGGTCTGAAGAACAGGCTTATCTTATGGGTAAAATAACCGCTTTTGAAGCCAGGGCACTAGGGATTCATATGACTTATGCTCCTGTGGTTGATGTAAATATTAATCCCGATAATCCGATTATCAATGTCCGCTCCCTGGGTGAAGATCCAGAACAGGTCGGGAAATTAGCTGTTTCCTTTATAAAAGGCTGTCAGGAGAATGGGCTAATAGCCACAGCCAAACATTTCCCTGGTCATGGGGATACGGATATGGATTCTCACAGCGTTCTTCCCACTGTTGGTGGAGATCGAGATCGCCTGGAGAGCGTTGAGCTATACCCCTTTAAACAGGCCATTAAAGCTGGAGTCCAGGCTGTTATGACCGCTCATTTACACCTTCCGGCGCTTGATCCAACACCAGATCTTCCTGCCACTCTTTCTTCCCCAATCATAACCGGTCTTTTGAGGGAAAAACTTGGTTTTAAAGGTCTTATAGTGACAGATTCCATGGGAATGGGAGGAGTCACAACTCTATATTCGCCTGTAGAAGCAGCTCTAAAAGCTGTTCAGGCTGGTGTAGATATGATACTCCTTCCTCCAACACCGGATGAAGTTATTGAATCGCTTATCCATGCTGTAAGAAATGGTCAGATTTCAGAATCAAGAATCAATACATCGGTGAAAAGAATTCTGGAGGCAAAAGCAAGGATTGGCCTCCATAAAAACAGAACAGTTAATGTGGATCTGCTTGATAAAAAAGTAGCGACAAAGGAACATCTGCAGTATGCAGACAATGTGTTTGAGAACTCTTTAACTCTTGTAAAAAATGAAGGCTCTGTTCTTCCTCTTTCAGGAGAGAATCAGAAAATCGCTGTTTTTTCATTAAGCAGTGATCCAGGGGGGTATTTCGCCGGTAGAGTCTTTATTCAGGAAGTGGAAGAAAGGTATCCGGAGCTGATAACTTTTTATGCAGATGCATTCACAGGAGAGGAGTTTATTCAGGAAGCAATAAAGAGTTCCTGTGAGGCTGATGTTATTGTAGTTGCCCTTTTTTCTTCTCTTAGTGCTTGGAAGGGAAGTGTTGACCTTGTTCAGAGTCATATTCAGCTTATCCAGGAAGCTGCAGCAAATTCCACACCGGTTGTTGTGATTTCTTTTGGCAGTCCCTATTTTTTAAGACACTTTTCTGATGTTGATTCTTACCTCTGTGCTTACAGATTGGATCCTCAAGCTCAAAAAGCTGCAGTAAAAGCTATATTTGGAGAGATAGATATAAAGGGAAGATTACCTGTCTCCCTTCCCGGTCTCTATCCTTTAGGGCATGGGTTGACTTTATTTAAAAAAGATGTCCCCCATTTATAAGTGAAGAATAAAGGTGAAAACCAGGTTTTTGTCCTTGATCCCTATTCGAATTCTTTATTTTAATAAAGGTCTTAAAATAAATTTACTAATTCAAATTTATTGACATCAACCAATCCTCTGTTTGTAATCTTTAACTTGGGTATGACCGGAAGGGCTAAAAAAGCCATTGTCATAAATGTATTTTCTAACCTGGAGCCAATTATTTTAACATCTTTTTTTATATTTTTATATTCATCAACAACCTTTTCTATCCTTGAAGTAGACATGAGTCCAGCAATCTTTAGAGGGAAATAATTCATCTTGTCTGCTGTGACGACCATTCCTCCGCCCTTTTCACTCAAATAATTGACAGCTTTTGCCATGGATTCATCATTTGCACCAGCAACGATTAAATTGTGGCTGTCATGCGCCACAGTAGATGCAATTGCGCCCTTTTTAATTCCTAAACCTTTAACCAACCCCAGAGAATAAAAACCAGTTGCCTTATGTCTCTCGATTACAGCGATTTTTGCGATATCTTTTTCCGGGTCGGCTTTTATTTCTTCGTTATGGATTGTAAAAGTTTGCATTCTCTGTTTTGTTACTATACTTCCTTTAATTATTTCTATAACCTTGACGTTTATACTTGTTTTATTTCCCGGAGTATTTATTTTAAAATCTTCAGCCAGAAATTTCTTTCCTGTATTAACCTTTCCGAAAAATTCTGAATAGTCATAATCTATAACCTTACCGGCATATTCTTTATTATCAACAATCAAGGCTCCGTTATAAATTACCTTGTCTATTTTGACATTTTCTAAGGAGTCCAGGACAACTAAATTTGCTTTTTTACCCACGGCGATTTCTCCAGTTTCAGGATAGTTATGAAGTTGGAAAAACCTTGAAAAATATTGCGCTGGATTTATTGTAGCTAATGAGATTGCTAAAATAGCTGCTTGCTCAAGGCTTAATCTTGAATTCTCTTGGATTATATGGATAGCTTTCCTAATAATCCTGTCAATATGACCTGTTTCATATAACTCAATAGGGTCCAGGTCATCAGAACAAAACATAAATCTGTCCAAGTTGAAATTGGTTTTAATAAGCTCCGGTAATATTCTTTCCAGGTCTTTTGTGGCGCTGCCGTATCTTAAGGCAATATTCATGCCCAGATTGTGCTTTTCTACAACTTCATTAAAACGAGTTGATTCGTGGTCAGACATTATCCTAACTACACCATCGTTTTTTCCATTTGAAATATATTTTTTTAGATCTTCACCTGAAACACCCGGGCAATGCCCATCGACAATTTTTCCTGCATTAAAAGCGATATCGACTTTTTCCCTTGCATCCCCCAGGTCATAGATTATTCCGGGAAAATTCATCATTTCTGCCAGACCGAAAATTCTTCTATCAGGCAGCAATTCCTTAATATCTTCAATTGTTATGGAAGCGCCAGAATCTTCCAGTTGAGTTGCAGGCACACAGGAAGGGATTCCCACAAACATATCCAGAGGAACTACGTCGGATTGTCTGAGAAACAAATCTATTCCTTTTCTGCCGCAAACATTAGCAATCTCGTGTGGATCAACAAATAGAGTTGTGGTTCCATGTTTAACCGCTTCTCTGGAAAATTCAATGGGGCTGAGCATGCTGCTTTCAATATGCAAGTGGCTGTCGATAAATCCAGGAGCAACATATTTTCCTTTAATGTCTATTGTCTCTTTTCCATTTTTATTTTGTGAAGTATCTATTCCAACAATAATTCCTTTCTGGATTAAAATATTGCCTTGATATATCTGTTTAGAACGAACATTTATGATGTTTCCATTTGTTAAAATGAGATCGTACATGGTTAATTTAATTGGCTCTCTTCCGTTTTGTGTGGGTAATAATCAGAAAGTATTCGGGAATAGCCTTGCTCCCGTTCAGATTTTTCACGCCATCCCTTCTTCGCTCTTCCCGGCGGCTGCGTAACTCGCTCCGCTCAAACATACTCGCCGCCCGACTCTGTCGGGTTTCCTTGAAGAGTGATTCAGGGAGGCTAAATCTTCAAAGGTCGCTTGGTCCATCCCTGAATACCTTCTTTTAATCTATCAAGACATGTTTTGCCCATACAAAATGGAAGAGAACATTTTAATTTATGTGGCAAAACAATTGGATCTTTTTCCCAGCTTAAGCTTTTATCTTTTATTTAAATAATAATCTTCTTTAACGGTAATGACAAATGGCAAATGCCTGAAATCTTCTCCTGCATCAATGCCATAACCAGCAATCCATCTATCAGGAATCTCAAATCCAAGATAGTCAATAACGAGTTTATTCTTTAATTCCCTCATTTTTTTTGAAGGATTTTTTAAGGCTTTACTGAGTAAAACACAAGTCCTTAATGATTGAAGTTTTTCTTCTGCGAGTAACTTTTTCTGAATCTCAAACAGGGTGAAGCCTTGATCAACGATATCTTCTATCAATAAAACATTTTTGCCTTGAAGATTCTTTGGTTGGAGTTCTATTGTGACATTTCTTTCCGGTTCTTCAGAATGTTTTATTTCGTCACCGTAGGTTACAGCCTTAATAAAATCAAAATGGATTTCTGGGCCTTTTAATCCAAAAATATTAAAGATTTCTCTTCCCAGGTCTGAAGCGAAAATAAAAGCGCCTTTTAATATGGTAACCAGATTTATTTCCTTTGTTTTTTTGTAATCTTTGCAGATCTCTTCAGCTAAGGCTCTTATTCTTTCCTTTAAATGTAACTCTGGAATTATAATTTGGTCTATTTTATTTCTTCTTTGGGAAAAAATGCCAGAAAAAAGTGAAATATCGGGTTTTTTACCAGCCAGACCATTTTCTGAGACTTTGATGACTTTTTTATAATCAATTTTTTGATTCATACTTAAATGACTTTAACGCTTAATAAAATATTTAAAAAGAGGAAGTTATTATTCTCTTTTATCCCAGTTATTTACCAAATAGGGCTTTAATCTCTCAAACTCAAGGCATAATTTCTCAATTTCCTCTTCAGCTTGCTGGGTATTCATATTTTTTGTTTCTTTGACAAAAGACGCCGTAAAGCCAAAATAGAGAGGAATCATGGATTCAAGAACTGATGGGAGGCTCATTTCCATGAATATGTGCTTAAACCTGTGATAGAAAATGATATAGTCGTAGATTATTTTCACCCAGAGCTCAGAGGGAAAGTGAAAGCTTTTTTTTGAAAGCTGAAAAATTTTTTCCAGTGCCTGGTGATTTTCTTTTTTTAAGATTTCCTGCCAAACGAAATCGCGTTTCTCGGCTCCCTTAAAAAATCTTTTGAAGAGTTCGTTGTAATTCTGGGGGACTTCTTCGGGAATAACTCTTGCCTGAAAACCATAAGTCGGCAAGTCTTTGCTTCCTTTTATTTTCTTCCATTTATCATGATTTTCTTCGGTTAAAGAGAGGATCGTTCCTATAACCTGCTTAAACATTGGAGGTAGAGTGGCCACATTTTTTGGATTGTGGATTTTAGCACCAAGAAAAGACTGGCAGATTTTATAGCCGTTAGCCAGAGCGACGGATGTCATCCAGATGTCGATTCCATAATATGCGACGTCTGTATCCCAGATATCTTTTTCCATGTATTGGCTGAGAATCTTGGCTGAAAATCCAAACTCTCCCCCAATAGGCTGACGGATCTTTTTGCCATAAAGGGCTCTGGCCAGAGGATAGATTATGGAATTTGTGATGGTCCCATCATATTTATGACGGGTGTATAGAGGTGCGACATAATCAAAGTTCTTGAAGAGAATTGGACCTGCCAGCAGCTGTATCCACTCTGGAGTAATAGAGCGGAGGTCTGAATCAACAACCACAACAGCCTTAACTTTTAATTCATGAGCTATTTGAAATATTCTTCTAAAGGCTTTTCCCTTTCCAGGTGCACCTCTAAAAGATGTTACCATTTCTGAGATAGGGGCATGAAGACTTCGCATATAAGGGTGCATTTCATGAGCAATCAGGATAGTATCGAGTCCTTTATAATCATCTGTGCCGTTTCGAACGATTTTTCGCGTGTTATCCGTAGAGCCGCAGTCGGAATTGACAATGATGCTTTTAAATTTGGGAAAATATTTTGTCAGGCCAAGGCGGACAGCCTTAAGAACATGACCTATTGTGTTTTCATTATCATAGCTTGGAATCCCGACTAAAATGTCCACTTTTTTAATTTTATCGAGTTGTTCAACTGTTTTGGGTGTTAGGATAGTCTTTTTATTCATCTAAAACATCCTTAGTCACGAATATAAAATAGTAAAATATATTTTCGTATTTACTCTAATAATAAATACAACGAGTCCTGAGTGAAAATCAAGCGATTGACACAAATTTTTTTTTTCTATATGCTATTACCAAGAGCGATTTAAGCCTCAAACTAACATTTATGTAAAAATACGTCTTTTTTAGGAGGGAAAAATGTCAGATTTTTTCCAGAATGGAGTAATCACCACTTTTCATAAATTGGGAAAAATAAACCTGAAAAAATTAGAGCAGGAGCTAAAGGATTTTTCACGGATAAGACCTATCGGACTGGTTTTGCCTTCTCTTTACCGGGAGTATGCAAGCGGAGCTCTCCCTAATATCATGAATGCTCTAAAAAAAGTCAATTATATCGATCAGATTGTTTTATGTCTGGATGCTGCAAGTGAAAAACAGTTCAAGGAGGTTAAGGATTTTTTCTCATCCCATAAAAAATTCTATATTATATGGAATGATGGTTCCCGTATGAAAGAGCTCTACCAGCTTTTGGAAAAGAATGACTTATCTCCGGGAGAAAGAGGGAAAGGGCGAGCAGTCTGGATTGCCCTTGGTTATGTTTTAGCCAAGAGGAAATGCCAGATCATTGCCCTGCACGATTGTGACATCGTGAACTATGACCGCGCGCTTATCGCACGGCTCTGTTATCCTGTTGTCAATCCTCATTCTGAATACGAGTTCTGTAAAGGATTTTACAGCCGTTTCACAGATCGGATGTACGGGCGGGCTACACGGTTGTTTTTTACTCCTTTTATTAATGCATTAACAAAAATATTAGGACATCTTCCTTTCCTGGATTATATGGATAGCTTCCGGTATGCCTTGGCTGGGGAGATTTCAATGAGAAGAGATTTAGCTATGGTTATGCGTATTCCCAGTGACTGGGGGCTGGAAGTAGGGACTCTGGCTGAAGTGTACAGAAATATGGCTTTAAACAGAATATGCCAGGTTGATATTGCCGATTCCTACGAACATAAACATCAAGAATTGATTCCAGATAATCCAGATAAAGGAATATTGAAGATGAGTATTGATATTACCAAGTCAATTTTTCGGACTCTTGCTCAGGAAGGCGTGCAGTTTTCAGAAGGGTTATTTAAAACCTTAAGCAATATTTATTTAAAGATTGCTCAAGAGACAGTTGTGCGTTATGAGAATGATGCTGCTATTAATGGATTAGAGTTTGACCGACATAGTGAGTTAGGGTGTGTTGACGTTTTTTCCGTTGGAATAAAGATAGCAGGAGAAGCTTTTTGGCAAAATCCATCCAAATCTAACCTTCTTCCTAACTGGAGTAGAATAACGGCTGCTCTTCCTGATTTTTTTCGCCTGTTGCAGGATACTGTAAAAAAAGATAAAGAAATATGATCCAGGTCATTTATTAGACTTTATCTCAAAGTAAAATATAAAATGGGTAAAATAAAATAAGGACGGTTCTATTTTTCTTATTTAAATTATATTGTTAAAATGAATCAAAGTAATTATAGAAAAATAGAACCGTCCTTATTTTGTATTTGGCTTGAACGTAGGGATTTGATTTATCAAACCCGCCCATGAAAAAGTAGAGTAGGGGCTTGATTCATCTGTAGGGGCTTGATTCATCAAGCCCGTCCCTTATGAATTGAATCAATTCCAATAGTAATTCTAAATTGTGGATTTGATAACTCAACTCCCTACAAGGGAAACCGCTTTTTCTGGTAAACAGCATTTGACATTTTTCTTTGTCACCTTTAAGATAAAAAATGACCAATATATTTGGGAAAGAGCATAGAGAAAGGAAAATAAAATGGTTTTTTCAAAAAAGATACTGATTATTGTTTTTATTATTATTCTTGTGGCTGTACTGGCTTATTTTGTAGTTTTTAAAGGTATATTAGGTACATCCGCAGAAGAATCATCAAAGGATCCCTCAGAAGAAACCCCAAAAGCTAAGGAAACTCCAATTTCTGTTAAAGGCGTCTTGGCTAAAAGAGGAGACCTTATTATTAAACTAAAATCCCCAGGTGAAGCTGTTACTAACATGAATATTATCATGAAGGCTGAGGTGTCAGGTGTTATTAAAAGTCTGAACGTGCAAGAGAGCAAACATATTAAAAAGGGGGAACTGCTTATAGAGCTGGATGACGAGGAGTACAGATTAAGGTATGAAAACGCAGAGGCTGAACGCCTGAAGGTTTTATCAGAATATCTGGTTGAAAAAAGATTTGCTGAAAAAGAGGAAGCGCTTTCCAGCTCTGATCAAGAAAAGATTCAGAATGCAAAGGATAGCTATGAAAAGGCAAGGCAACTTTATAGTAAGGGGAGTTTATCCAGGACAGAATTCGAGAAGGCAAGTGCTCAATATGAGGTGGCACTGATTAACGCAGGAGAAAAAAAGGAAGAAATCCTTGCTGCTACGAAAGGCTTAACTCAAAGGGAGATTGGAGTCCGAGATGCTCAAAGGAACCTGGAGAAGACAAAAATTCGAGCTCCTTTTTCAGGCATCATAACAGATGTTAAAGTATCGCCGCAAGAGCATGTTACGGCAAGCAGAGAGCTTTTTACTCTTGTTAATATCAGCCGTATTCAGGTCCATGCAAAAGTGCTGGAGAGCGAGATAGGAAAAATAAAAATAGGCCGGGAAGCTGATTTAAAATTTAGTGCTTATCCAGGAAGAACTTTTAAGGGGATAGTAAAAGCCATTAGCCCGGTAATTAATCCTGAGGATAAAACCTGCAAGGTCATTGTTGATGTCGAGAATCCTGAGGAAGAGATCAAGCCAGGCATGCATGCTGAGGTTGAAATTGCAGCAGAGATTTATGAAAACAGATTGCTTATTCCTCAAGATGCTGTTCTTGTAAGAGGAGAAGGAAGGCAATTAATTTTTGTTGTAGAAGGCGAGTTGGCCAAGTGGAGGTATATAGAAGTTGGCCTTGAAAATGAAGTCTATGCAGAAGTTTTAGATGGTGTTAAAGAAGGTGAGTTGGTCCTCATTGACGGGCATTTTACATTGGCCCATGATGCAAAAGTTAAAGTAGAAAAAAAGTAGATTATTTCAATTTTTCCTATTCAATAAATTCTTCTTTTATCTTATCCCGGTTACTAGTCTAGTAATGTTTGAGAAATTCCTTTTTATGCCAACTCAAATTTTTATTTTAATGTAAATATAACTGTAACAACAAAGATAACACCTCTGGGACGTCCGTTGATGATCATCGGTTCATATACCCACTGACGTACAGCATCAACAGCTGCCTGGTCGAGAAGGGGAATAGATTTGAGAATTTTTACATTCTGCACTCTTCCATATATGTCAGTTGTTGCTTCAACAATAACCACACCTTCTACTCTTGCCTGACGGGCGATCTCAGGGTATATGGGAGTTACTTCATGGATACATCTTGGAGGTCTTATCTCGCCGACAGCTCTTACCGGGGCTTCGATATCACCAACAACACCGCCGAGCACACCGCCGACAACACCGCCGAGCACACCACCAACAACTCCACCTTCGACTCCGCCTTCTACGCCGCCTTCGATACCGATATCGG
>JADHWO010000079.1 GCA_016783445.1 Candidatus Aminicenantota bacterium | reverse complement strand
AGGAAGGTCGCAACTAAAATAGCAAGAAGACCTGCACCTGCTACAATGCCCAGTTCTCTCATTCCACGGGAGCTGCTGATACTCAATGTCAGGAATGCAATACTTGTTGTTAAACCTCCTGTTAAAATACCTTTTCCACTTTTTAGGAACATCTCTTCCATGGCAGCCGGGATCTCTTTCCCCAGCGACCTTCCCTCTGTGAAACCGGAAATCATATGAACCGAAAAATCAATTCCTAAACCTATCAAGATTACTGTCATCATGGAAGTCATGATATTTAATGTGCCGACAAGGAGAAGAGCTACCCCCATAGCCCAAATAATCCCGATCACCAGATTCAATAACGCTAAGAGCGGAGCAACCCACATCCTGAAGGAAACAACCAGTAAGAAAAACACAGCAACTAATGCGATAAAAGTTGTATAACCTATGCTCCTCTCGCTATAAATCATCTCATCATGCCCCACAGGCAAAAAGCCAGTGAGGCCCGCTTTCACATCTGGATAATTTCCTAAAACTTTATCAACCACTTCCTGAATGGCATCCACACCTGAGAGCACTTTGCCAAGGTCCATCATAGTAAAGTTTGGAATGACATTTATGATGAGAGTTGTCTTGTCGTAGGAGAGAATATATGGCTCTCCCAGAAGAAGTTTATCAGCAGCCTGCTGGGCTTCCTTCTGGGAAATTGATTCTGCCAAAACATATTTTTGCATTTTTTTTAAAAAATTTTCGATACTGTCCAGAAGTATAAAAGCCGCATCTTCTTCTTCCCTGGTCGAAAGAGATTCTTCGCGGCCGACGTATTCTTTTTCTAAACTGTTGTTGATGTTTGTCAATAAGAAAACAATATTTGGATTCTTGAAGATGTCCTTAATATTCTTAAGGTCATCCGCTTTGATGAGCATCAATCCATGGTGCCTTATAAAATCAATTTCCTGCTTGTAATCCACACGCTTTACAAAAGGCTCTTTATCCTTCGGGTCTATTGAAGCCTTAATTCTGGGAACTGCTTCCTCAGCAAAGGCTTTGATCCGTTCTTCTTCACCCTGAACTACAACAACAATGCTGGTCGCAGAGACAAACTCATTGATTATTTTGTTATACTGAATCGTCCTTCTATCCTTGGAAGGCAAAAGATCAGACCATCGCATGGTTACCTCAAAAAAAAGCGATGTTAATACCAAAAAAATGACTGTTAGCACAGCTACAAAAATCAACATCCGCAAGGGATGACGGGCATGCAATCTTGCCAAACTCTTAAGAATTTTTTCTCGCATGATCTATCCTTTATAAAGAATTCAGGTTCCTTAACAATCATACTTTTCCTGCTAAACCTTGTCTACATTTAAGAAGCAATGGGGATTTACTTTGTTCTAGATAACTTAGCTCTTTATTTAGTTAAATGGATATATTATATTAAATGTTTGACTCTATGATCCTGTGGCTAAAAATATCTTGACACTATCCTACAAATATGATAGGATAAATACTGTATATAGCGCTTACGAAAGGAGTAAGAAATGAAAAAATTTTCAGTTCCCAGAATTGCCCATTGTTCAGAAGGCTGCAAATGCTCATCCTGAGCAAGATGTAAAACTGCTCTCAAATCCTTAAAACCTGAAGAACGACATAATCGGCTCGCCTTTAAAAAGCACAAAAAAAGGTGAGGCTTTTTTTACCGATTTATATTATCCATTTTATGTTTTATTCTTTTCTCTTTACTCTTCACTCTTTACGGAATGAATTATTCTATCAATAATATCTGAACTCGACTTGCCCTTGAGGTATGGAATAATCTCCACTTTTCCCTCTGCTCCCTCAACCTCTTTTTTTCCCACTACCTCTTCTGGCTTCCAGTCTCCTCCTTTGACCAGCACATCCGGGAGCAGTAATGCGACGATCTCCTGTGGAGTCTCTCCGGAGAAAAAAGTGAGATAATTTATTTCTTCAATGGCCTCTAAAACTTCAAGCCTCTCTTCTAATGGAAAAATAGGACGTGATGCTCCTTTTATCTTTTTAACTGAAGCATCATCATTAACTGCAACTATAAAAATATCCCCTCTTTTCTTCGCCTCTCTGAACAGGTGAATATGGCCACAGTGAAGGATATCAAAACAGCCATTTGTGAAAACAACCTTTTTTCCTTCTAGCTTAAGCTGTCTTCGGATTTTTACAAGGTTTTCAGGCTTTTGAATCTTTTTGTCCATCACTTTGTCATTTTATTCGGTCTTTCCGGTCCAAACAAGAACTAAATTATCCGGACTCCTGATTCAGGGTTCTTCCACGAAATATCTTTTCTGCTTCAGATGTGTAGTTTCCACTTTTTTCATAAAGAAAAAAAGGCAGCAAACTGATATCTCTCTCAGAAAAAAAATCACACTCAGCCAGAAAAAGGTTAGGAGGACTGTCCTGTCGAGGGCAGACAAAACGTATAGATTTGAGCTTTAATTTATTTCTCTCTACAGCTTGCAAGAAATCTTCTTTCCTATTAGCCAAAAAAATAAAGTAAGACCTTCCGTTTTTTTTAAGGAGCTCTGCTGTCTTTTTAAGTATATCAAAAATATCACATTTTAATTCATGTTTGGCAATCGATCTTTCCTTGGAAGAACTCAAATATCCTCTTCCTTTTTTTATATAAGGAGGATTTGAAAAAACGACATCAAACTTCTTTTCTGGTAAATAGTACCGCAGATCTTCCTGCACAACGGAGATCTTTCTTTCAAGCTTGTTTAGCTGGACATTTCTTTTGGCAATATTTGCCAAGGATTCTTGAATCTCCACAGCTGTGATGTGTTTAAAAGGCTTGGTGCTTAAAAGAAGAGAAATAATTCCATTTCCTGTTCCCAGCTCCAGGACTTCATCAGAATCTCTGGTTTGAATAAAATCAGCTAAAAGCGGAGCATCTACCGAAAATCGGTATCCCTTTTTCTTCTGCAGGACAAGGATGCGGCCCAGGTAAAAAGAATCAAGGGTCTCGTCCTCACCCTTCAGTGGGCTGTTCCTTTTCATCTTCAACCTGCTCTGTAAAAACAACCACTTTTTCGGGAAGGATTTCAGCATATCCCCCTTGAACAGATAAAGCTTCTTCTTTCTGAGCCATCCGATAGGTAATTCTTCCCTTTCCAAGAGCTAAAAATAAAGGCCGGTGACCGGGAAGCACGCCTAAATAGCCTTCAAGGCTGGGGAGAGAGACCTCCCCAACTTCTTCATCAATTAACAGCTTCCGGGGAGTGATAACCTTGAGCTGGAGAGATAAAGGTAAATCCTGAGTCATAGTGATTTTAATTCCTCTGCACGCTGAACAACATCATCTATATTCCCGACCATATAGAAAGCTTGTTCGGGCTTATCATCGTGCTGGCCTTCCACAATCTCCTTAAATCCTTTTACTGTCTCTTCAATGGTCACATATTTTCCGGCCCTTCCGGTGAACTCCTCTGCGACATTAAAAGGCTGGGATAGGAACCGCTGGATCTTTCGAGCACGAGCCACAATAACTTTATCCTCTTCAGTAAGTTCCTCTATACCCAGAATAGTGATGATATCTTGAAGGTCTTTGTATCTCTGTAAAATTTCCTTCACCTGCCTTGCCGCCTGATAGTGTTCATCTCCAACAACTCTTGGATCAAGTATCCGAGAATAAGAAGCCAAAGGATCTACCGCAGGATAAATACCCATTTCAGTAAGAGCCCGTGAAAGGTTAGTGGAAGCATCCAAATGGGAGAAGATTGTGGCAGGGGCAGGATCAGTAAAATCATCAGCTGGAACATAAATTGCCTGCACCGAAGTGATCGATCCCTTTTTAGTGGAGGTGATCCTCTCTTCCAGCTCCCCGAGTTCAGTAGCAAGATTGGGCTGGTAGCCTACAGCAGATGGCATCCTTCCCAGGAGTGCTGACACTTCTGATCCGGCCTGGACAAAACGAAAGATATTATCGATAAAAAGAAGAATGTCCTGATTCATCTCATCCCTGAAATACTCTGCGACAGAGAGAGCAGCTAGACCTACCCTAAGCCTTGCTCCGGGAGGTTCGGTCATCTGGCCGTATACAAGAGCAGTCTTATCTATGACGCCTGATTTTTTCATCTCCAGCCAGAGGTCATTTCCCTCTCTTGTTCTTTCCCCCACTCCAGCAAAAACAGAATAGCCTCCATGCTTTGTAGCCACATTGTTAATCATCTCCATAATGATGACTGTCTTGCCTACACCTGCTCCACCAAAAAGACCGATCTTTCCGCCTTTTAAAAAAGGCTGGATGAGGTCAATCACCTTTATTCCCGTCTCGAACATTTCAAGTTTTGTACTTTGCTGATCGAGTGATGGAGGGGAACGATGGATGGGATATTTCATTTTCGCTTCAATCGGACCCTTATAATCCACAGGATCACCTATAACATTGATCACACGGCCCAAGGTTTTTTCGCCGACTGGAACCTGAATGGGACCGTCCAGATCTATGGCTTTCATTCCTCGAGCCAAGCCGTCAGTCGGGTGCATCGAAACACACCTCACCTTACCTTCCCCGATGTGCTGCTCCACTTCAACTACAATATCAACAAGAATGGAATCGCTGGACTCTTCTCTTTCTTTTTTGTCAACTCTCATACCAAAGTCCCTCTTGGCTTGTTGAATGCGTGTCGGGGTTGGAGAATCGAATCTCTCGCTGGTGATCCGGAGCGCATTGTATATCTCAGGAAGTTTAACTCCCTTGAATTCAATATCCACCACAGGTCCAATGACCTGAATAACTTTTCCGACCTTTGTTTCGTTTTTTTCTTTTACCTTTGATTTTGCTTTAATCCCTTTCTTCTTTTGAGAATTCTTTTTTTCCTGTGTCATTCTTCTCTCCATTTCTTCTATTTTTCTCCTAAAGCTTCAACAGCTGTCATAATTTCCAGGAGCTCCTTGGTAATGGAAGCCTGGCGTATTTTATTCAAGACCAAAGTTAGATCACCTATTAAATCTTCAGCGTTTTTTGTTGCATTATCCATAGCCATCATCCGCGCTGCATGCTCGGCAGCTGAAGACTCATGAAAAAAATGCCGAATTTGATCCTTGACATAAAGAGGAAGGACTACATTAAGTACCGTATCTGCTCCTGGCTCCCAATCCAGAGGCAAACCTTCTTGACCTTCTTCTCTCTCTGGGGGTTTAAGTGGAAGAAACCTGGTGATAGTCACTTTTGGGGAAAGTATAGATTTAAATTCATTGTAAGCCACATAAACAGCATCTGTCTTGCCAAAAGCATAAAGCCGCATTAAAAATTGAGCAATCTTTTCCAAATCCTCTTGAGTTAGTTTTTGAACTTGCTCCGAATAAACAAAATCAACGGGAAAAGAAAACTTTTTAAAAAAATTAACTGCTCTTTTGCCTATCAATACAAGATTCACCTGAGAATGGCGGGCTTTTTCCTCAAAAAACAAAAGGGCTTTTTCCAGTAAATTTGAATTAAAAGCTCCACACAAACCTTTATCAGAGGCGATAACCACTCCTTCAATTTTCCTCTCTGCTCTTTCCTCAAGCAAAGGATGGCTCTCTCTATCGACCCAGAAAATAATTTCAGAAAGTAATTCAGGTAAACCGTGCCAGTAAGGACGAGATTCGAGTACAATTCGCTGCGATTTTTTGAATTTAGCTGTGGATACAGTTTTCATGGCCTGTGTTATCTGCTGAGTGTTTTTTACACTCTTTATTCTTCGTCTAAGGTCGATTAAAGCTGGCATTTTATAATTCTTTCTCTTCTTTAAATTTGATGTTAAATTCCTTTAACGCTGAACTGATGGCCCCATCCAGATCTTCATCAATTTTTTTCTTCTCAGCAATCTTTTTTAATATATCCGCATGCTCCTTTTCAAAAAATTCATAGAGTTTTTCTTCATATTCTTTGATCTGGCTAATTTTGAATTCATCTAAAAAACCTCTGTTCCCCGCATAAATTACTAATATTTGCCTTTCAACAGATAATGGGACATACTGATCCTGTTTTAGGACTTCGGTCAATCTTCCGCCTCTATCAAGTTGGGCCTGGCTTGTCTTATCCAGCTCAGTGCCAAACTGGGCAAATGTTACAAGCTCCCGGTACTGAGCCAAATCAAGGCGCAGCTGTCCGGCTACCTGTTTCATAGCTTTGACCTGTGCATTTCCCCCAACTCTTGAGACAGAAATCCCAACATTGATAGCCGGTCTTACTCCTGCATTAAAAAGCTCAGATTCTAAATATATCTGGCCATCTGTAATCGAGATCACATTTGTGGGAATGTAACCTGAAACATCACCTGCTTGTGTTTCGATGATAGGCAGAGCGGTTAAAGAGCCTCCTCCATGCTTTTCATTATATTTGGCTGCCCTTTCAAGCAACCTTGAATGCAGGTAAAAGACATCTCCGGGGTAAGCTTCTCTTCCTGGCGGTCTCTTCAGCAGAAGAGAGATTTCCCGATAGGCGGCTGCGTGCTTAGAGAGATCATCATAGACAAGGAGGGCATGCTTCCCATTGTCCCTGAAATATTCTCCTATAGCACAGCCGCTATAAGGAGCTAAGTATTGAACAGGCGAAGGGTCGCTGGCTGAAGCCGCCACAACAATTGAATAGTCCATCGCCCCATAATCTTCCAGTACTTTGATAGTGTAAGCGACAGTGGAGTTTTTCTGGCCGATAGCTACATAAATGCATATGACGTCTTTTCCTTTCTGATTGATAATTGTATCTATGGCAATAGCAGTTTTACCTGTCTGACGATCTCCGATGATCAGCTCTCTCTGGCCTCGACCGATAGGAATCATGGCATCAATGGCTTTTATCCCTGTTTGTAATGGCTCTTTCACCGGCAAGCGGTCAACAACACCGGGAGCCAAACGCTCCACGACCATAAACATATCGCTTTTAATAGGGCCCTTATCATCTAAAGGCACACCAAGGGGATTTACTACCCTTCCTATTAAGGCCTGGCCAGCAGGAACCTGCATAATCCTGTGCGTGCGTTTTACTAAATCTCCTTCCTTGACCAGATGACTCCCGCCCAAAAGTACAACACCAACACTATCTTCTTCCAGATTCAGGGCAATACCATAAACATCCTGCGGAAATTCCAGGAGTTCGTTGCACATAACCCTATCCAGCCCGTATATCCTGGCAATTCCATCTCCAACAGAGGTTACGGTTCCAACTTCTTTGATGTCGATTTCAGTCTCGTACCCCTCGATCTGGCGTTGTATGATTTTACTTATTTCATCGGCTTTAATTTCCATTTTTCCGCCTACCTCTCGCAGATTTTTTCCTTAAGTTTCATCAAGTCCCCCTTTATAGAAGCATCGTAAACAATGTTACCTCTTTGTATCCAAAGACCTCCGACCAGTTCAAGGTCAATTCTGTACTTTAGTACAACCGGCCTCCTTTCCAGGAGCTCTAATTTATTTTTCAGGTCCTTTCTCTGTGCTTCTGTTAGCGGGACAACTGAAACCACATCAAAAGTGTAAATTCCTTTCTCTTCATTCCATACGTCAGGCAAAGATTTTATAATATCTAGTAATAGCTCCAGTCGATTATTTTCCACAAGCAGCAATATAAACCGTGATATCTTCTTCCCCAGAGATTTTTTTACCAGAATATCCTCGGCTACCTGGATTTTTTTTGTCGTGGGAAGGAATTGGCTACAGAGCGTGTCATTAAGCTCCTTGTGCTTTTCAAGAAGCTCAGCAAAGTCAGACAACTCCCCGCTGAGGGCCGACAACTCTTCTTCATCCTTGATAGAGTTAACTAACCCTTGAGTGTATCTCTTTATCAGAATTTGATCTTTCATAGAGTTTATCGAGTTTTTTGATGGCTTTATTAATAAGAATAGATTGTCCTTCAGGGGACATCCTTTTCCTAATCCTCTCTTCTGCAATTGCTGAAGCCAGCTCAGCTGTATATTCTTTGAGGTCTTGGATTCCCGCCTGGATAAGCATTTCAATTTCTTGTTTTGCAAAATACTTGATTTTTTCCGCTTCTTTTTGTGCGAGTTGAATGATTTTTTCCTTTTCTTTATGGCCTTCAAGTTCAGATTCCTTCATGATCTTTGTTGTCTCATTCTCCAGGCTTGATAATCGATCTTTTACTTCCTTTACCTTCTGCTCGGTTTCCTCTTTAGACTCTTCGGCATCTTTTAATGAGTTTTCTATATCTTTTGATCTCTTCTCGAGGAAATTCCGGATCGGCTTGAAGAGAATATAGGTTAAACCCCCAAAAAGGATGATAAAATTGACAGCCTTACCTAAAAAATCTATAAAGCCTGATGAATGTCCCTCTTCTACAGAAGACATAAAGATAAAAAAGGGCAGTAAAAGTAAAATAAAAAGCATTCTTCTTTTTTCCATTAGTTTAAAAGCTTCTTTTCAATTCTTTCTGCCAATCGCTTGGTCTTAGCGTCCAACTCTCTCTTCATGCTCTTCATCTGTTTCTCTAACTGCTTTTTAGCTTTTTTTACCTGATTCCTGTATTCAATATTTACTTCTGAAAGCAGCCGTTCCTTCTCTTTAAGAGCCTCATTCCCAATATTTTCCTTTGTCTGCTGTGCTTGAGATTTGGCAGATTTTAATCTTTCTTCAATATCACTGATTGTTTGTTCATAAACCTCCATTGATTTCTGGAAGGATTCTTTGTTCTCTTTAATTATCGTAGCTCTTTCTCGCATAACTTTTCGCAGGGGATTAAAAAACAGTCTAGAAAGGGAAAAGACCAGGACCCAGACGATTAAGAAGATAACGATTAAGCTCGCGTCAATTTGAAGCATTCTGTTAAAAGGAAGATACAAGAAGTAAGCAAAAATTTATCATTTTCAACCTAAAAAAGCAAGATTAGGGAAAAAAGGGGGCAGTTTTATTTTCTAATCCCAAATGTCAAATGTTGAGACGCGACCCCATTTGCTTTTTGATCTCGCCCACTAAAAAAAGAGAGCCTGCAGCAAGCACGCATCCATCAGAACCAGCGCAACGAATAGCCAAGTTCATTGCCTGATTGACATCAGGCTCCAGCAAAAGTCGATCCTGGAAGCCTTGGGCCTTGGCCTTTATATCCTCTGGCGAAGCAGCTTTAAAATAAGGGAATCGAGTGATTATGATTTTTTCAGCCAGGGGAAACAGGATTTCAGCTATTTTTGTGATTTCTTTATCTCGTTTTATAGCAAAGACAAGGATGAGTTTAGAGGGAAGAAAATCGTTTATATATTTTTTTAAAGCCTTAGCCCCTTCTATATTATGAGCTCCGTCTAAAATGATAAGGGGATTACGGGAAACCAATTCCAGGCGTCCTTCCCACTTCGTTGTCTCTATCCCCTCAATTATCTTTTTCTTATCCAGTTTTTTCCAATTTTTGGAGAGCTGCTCTGAAGCAGCAATGGCAACAGCGGCATTTTTTCCCTGGTGTTCTCCTTGGAGTGAAGGTGAAAAATTGTATTTCTCTTTTTTTGTCTGGAAAAGAAAAGAATGGCCTTTTTTTGTCTTTTTTACAATATAACTCCCTCTCCTTTCAAAGACTCCAAAAAAAGGAGCTTGAAGCTCCTCTGCCCTCTTTTTTATGGTCTCATAGGCTTCGTCCCCCTCCACTCCGCAAACCACAGGAACTCCACGTTTCACAATCCCCGCTTTCTCAAATGCTATTTGGCTTAGAGTTTCCCCAAGAAATTTCTGGTGCTCTTCAGAAATCGTGGTGATAACCGAAACACAGGGTGTTACTACATTGGTAGCATCAAACCTTCCTCCCATACCTACTTCCAAAACAGCCATATCCACTTTTTGCTCTTCAAAATGAAGTAGCGCCAGACATGTCAAATACTCAAAATAAGTAGGAGGTGAAAGTAATTTCTTCAAAACGATTAACTTCTCAATTCTTTCCTTAAGGACAGTCAGTAGTCTACAAAAATTTCGAGCGGGTATAAGAGTCCCCCCGATGCAAATTCTCTCCTCAACTTGAACAAGATGCGGAGAAGTGAAGAGACCAACCCGAAAGCCATGAAGGGATAAAACCTGGGTGAGCATGGCACAGACCGAACCCTTTCCATTTGTTCCTGCTACACAAAGAGATGCATATTTCTCATGCGGATTACCAAAGGAGGAAAGGATCGTCTTGACGTTATCTAAGCCGAACTTAATGCCTAAATTCTGGATTTTTTCGAGATACTTCAGGCACTGCTCGTAGTTCATTCAGGGCGGTTTAAAAAGAGACGTAAAGCTCTTACAAGATAAGAGCGCATATTATTCCTATCCACCACATCATCGAGCATCCCATGTTGAAGAAGAAATTCTGCCCGCTGGAATCCTTTGGGCAATTTTTCTTTTATAGTTTGTTCAATGACCCTGGGGCCGGCAAATCCAATTAGCGCATTCGGCTCTCCAATATTGATATCGCCTAACATAGCAAAGCTGGCTGTCACACCGCCGGTAGTCGGATCAACCAGGATGGATATAAAAGGTATACCAGCTTTATCCAGCCTGGCAATTGCTGAACTTGTCTTCATAAGCTGCATTAGAGAAAAAACTCCCTCCTGCATCCTTGCTCCTCCAGAACAGGACACAATAATGAGAGGCAGACGCTCCTTCAGGGCTAGCTCAACAGCCCGGGTAATTTTTTCTCCCACAACTGAACCCATACTGCCACCCATAAACCCAAAGTCCATGGCTGAAATAACAACTTTAATCCCTTCTATCGTTCCTTCTGCGTTCAGCACAGCATCTTGAAGTTTTGTACGTTTTTGGTTTTCCTTAAGTCTCTGTGAGTATTTTATGCTGTCTTTGAACTGGAGGGGATCTTCTGGGGAAATATTCTGGTCTAAGAGATTGTATAAACCTTCATCAAAAAGCATCTCAAGGCGCTCGTATGCCGAAAGCCTGAAGTGGAAGTTGCAGGCAGGACAGATTGATTGATTATCGAGAATATCCTGCTTATATAAAATGCGGCGGCAGTTATTACACCGCGTCCATAAATCATGCATGATTCATCCTTATAAATCCATGGGTCTTTTTGGGGGATTATTCTTTTTTTGCAGAAGGAGGTTGCTTCCTAAGCCTCTGAGCAAGATTCTCCATCACAGTTTCCTCACCTGGAAGATCTGGAATCTCCGGGATCTCTTCCCCAACGTCAACTTCATTCTGGACTAAGCTTAAAACAGATTTTAAAAATTTATTCTGATCAAAAGGCTTTTCAAAATAATCAGAGGCGCCAAAATTACGCAGCGCTTCATTTCTATATTGATGACCTTTGTATACTGCAGTAACAATTACAACAGGAACTCTTCCTTTAGTCTCCTGGAAGATTTTCTGAGTTAAGTCAAAACCGTGAAGCCTGGGGAGCATGGCTTCCATAATGACCAAATCCGGTTTCTCAGCTTTAAATTTTTCATAGGCATCAATACCATCGGCAGCTGTTACAACCTGAATATTACGGGGTTCAAAAAGCTTGATCATAGATTCCAAGCTTTTTTTATCGTAATCCACAATCAGGAATTTTTTATCTGCCATAACAAAACCCGAAAGAATTCTAAAATAAACCTCAATGATTGTCAATGATTACGGGGTCTGTCTACGGGGTCTGTCTACAAAAACTTCAA